>NZ_JAEQCF010000167.1:0-3850 GCF_020738625.1 Microcoleus sp. PH2017_09_SFU_O_A | reverse complement strand
AATTTGTTATCAGCAATTTATAATTATGAGTTAGCTCTAGGGGGATTAAATTGAAAATCTTTTATTATAGCATAGATTTTTTTTGCAAGAGGTCTATTGATATTATGCAGACTAGATTAAGGAAGTTTTGTAGTGCAACTTGATAATTTTTAACAAAAAAGCTATGCTTATTTCATTATGTCAGTGGGCAATAGTCTGCCCTCTTAAAATACTGATTTCCTCAAATTGCCACTATCGCTGTCTGTTGAGGACCTGGGGATCACAGCCACTTCCTCCAGCCAACCTGCTTTTTAGCTCTTCCTTATCATAGACCGATCGCGAAAAACTGCAAAGCGAAAAAAGACGGAAAAAGACGGGTATTTCTAAAATCGCGATGCAAGGCGGAAAAAGACTGATAAAGACGGATAAAGTCGGGTATACTAACCATAGTTCTCCGACCCCCCTACTGATGGACACTGCCCATATCTTGCAATTTGTAGATGAAGTGCTCAGCGCGAAGACAGGCAAACATCTAAATGACTTGCAGCGTAAAATTATCGAGGGAATAATGAATCGAAAAAAGTATTCTGATATTGCAGATACTTACGGTTGTACGGCGGGTCATGCTAAGGATGTAGGTTATAAACTTTTGCAAATGTTATCTGATACTTTTGATGAACCAGTTGATAAAAGTAATCTGGAATCTGTTCTAGAACGGCAATTAAATCTGAATATAAATTTTGGCGATCGCAACACTACTAATTTTTGGGAGAGCAACACAATTAATTATATCAATGGTTGCTCAGAACTACCCACTTCTACCCCAGATAAAAGTCAGCCTGCGACTCCCGACTACCAGGACGGCACGAATCAAGTTAAAATTGACATGGTTGGTAAATTACGACAGTTGGGATTGAAGGATGAGCAAATTGCAGGGGTGCTAGGACTACCCTTGGATGTCGTGAAGCAGATAGATTAAAAAGAATGAGTTTATTTTTCGATCGCTCTTTTGCCTTTCATCACTACACAGCGGTAGTCAAAGCTGTTAAAGAGTGTGGCAGAAAAGCTAAAACAATAGCGTTTTCTGGAATACCTTGGTCTATTAAATTTTGGGTAATGCCACATTCCATGCCGTCGTATTCAATATAAACTTTTCCATCTTCTAGGGTAATGTAAATTAAATTCCCTCTCACTCGCCGTCCTCTATCCCAACCCACTTGCATTAAAGCATAGCGATCGCGTGTTTCATCAAACACCGAATCTAGTCTAATCTCTCCATGAGAAGGACGCAACTTAGCGTATTGAAGAATCACCTGTTTTACGATTTCTCGATAGGTCGCGCTGGTATCCATTGTTTTACCTCGGTTTTTTCAGTCCGCGTAGGCGGACTTCGTTTGTGTAGACGCGGTTTCAACCGCCGAGTCATAAAGGAACTTCTACTATTTTATCGATTGCACCCCCAAATTTTAATAGTTCTGTCACTGCTGCCGCTCGCCAAAAACTCTCCTTCCGGGCTAAAATTAACAGAATACACCGAGTTAGTATGACCCGCAATATTACAAATTTCTTCACCGTCTTTAACCCGCCAAATCTTGATTGTTTGATTGCTGCTACTAGCCAGAATCTCGCTATCTGGACTAAATGCGATCGAATCAACATACCAAGAATGACCTGCAATTGTTAAAACTTCTTGCCCGTCTTTCATCCACCAAATTTTGATCGTATTGTCGTGACTGCCGCTTGCCAGAAACTCTCCGTTTGGGCTGAAAGCTAAACAGCGAACGCAGTCTGTATGACCTATCAGCGTGCGAATTAGCTTGCCATCTTTGACTCGCCAAATTTTGATGGTTCTGTCCCAACTGCTGCTAGCAATAGTTTCTCCGTCTGGACTGAAGGCGACAAAGTAAACTAAGTTAATGTGACCGGAGAATGTGCGAATTTCTTGCCCGTCTTTCACGCGCCAAAGTTTGATGGTTTTGTCCCAACTGCTACTAGCAATAGTTTCGCCATCTGGACTGAAAGCTAAGCCATAAACGGAGTTAATGTGACCGGAAAGTGTGCGAATTTCTTGCCCGTCTTTCATTCGCCAAAGTTTGATTGTTTTGTCGTGGCTGCTGCTGGCGAGTGTCTTTCCGTCAGGGCTGAAAACTACTGTATGAACTGAGTTTGTGTGTCCTGCGAGAGTCACTATTTCTTGCCCGTCTTCAACTTGCCAAAGTTTGATTGTTTTGTCATCGCTGCCGCTGGCGATAACTTCTCCGTTGGGGCTGAAAGCTACAGATGAAATTAAGTTTTTGTGTCCGCTTAATGTGTGAATACATTGCCAGTTATGGGTTTGCGGTGGGGGCGGATTGGGATTAGTGGCGGGTTTAACTGGTTTGGTGATTTTTTGCGGAATGGTGAGTTTAATTGCTGCTTCTGGATTCAGTTGTGTTAATACTTCTACAGCCATTTGATAGCGGCGGTTGGTAGCATTTTCAATCATTTTATCTAAAATTTTCCCGAGTTCTTTACTCACCGGGTTGTTACTTAAATACTGCCGCCAAATCCAGGCATCCTCGCCCGGATCGAACAAATCAAATGGGGAAATTTGAGTTAATAAATACAGGCAAGTTACGCCTAAACTGTACAAATCGCTGGTGAAAAATGCTTTGCCTCGGGCTTGTTCGGGGGCGATGTATTCGGGGCTGCCGATGCTGGTTCCTGTTTTGAGTAATGCCGTACCTGTGGCAATTTTGGCAGCGCCAAAGTCTACTATAACTAATTGTTTATCGGCGCGGCGGATGATGTTTGCGGGCTTGATGTCTCGGTGAATGACGTTGTGGGAATGGATGAAGTGCAGTACGGGTAGTAAGCTATTTAGTAAGTCTAGAATTTGAGTTTCTGTAAATGTGCCTTCTGTTGCTATAATTTGTGCTAGGTTTTGTCCGTCGATGAATTCTTGGACTACATATTGTCGGTTGTCTTGGATGGAATAGGCTAATAGTTCGGGAATTTGAGGGTGTTTTCCCAATTCATCCAATCGCATTGCTTCTTGTTCAAAAAGTTCGGCGGCTTTTTTGCTGTTGCGATTGCTGGCTGATGGGATGAGTTGGGTTTCTGTGGGTAAAAATTGTTTGATGACGCAGCGGGGTTTTGAGGGTTTGTCTTCGTCAACGGCGAGGAATGTTCTGCCAAAACCTCCTTGTCCGATCGCCTTTATGGCCCGATATCTGTCGCGCAGCAGCAGTTTTGACCGACAATTTCGGCAAATTTTGGCTGCATCCGGGTTTTGGGGCTTGGAACAGTTGGGGTTTAGGCAGTAACTCATTCGATTTTGGATTTTGGATTTTGGATTTGAGATTATTTGTATCAACCAGTAAATATTATACCTCTTGCCAGACTCTATATAATTTGGTTTGTAGTGAGGACTTTAGTCCTTCTATCTTAGTTAAAGAAAGAAGGACTGAAGTCCTCGCTACGAACCTTTTAGAATTAACTGAAGATACAAACTTTGGTTTGTATTGAGGGCTTTAGTCAAATGGCACTGAAAAAGTGACCAAAAAAAAATCTGTAAGGCAATATATATATAGATCATTGCCTTACAAATCAAAAAATCTCTCTTTATTATGCCAAATCGTGCGTCTATTCTCAAACAACAATTTTTACAGAGCGTTGCCTCACCTTGGGAAAAACTGCTGCCAGAAAAGTTAGTCTATTCGCTTCTAGCGAAAGAGAAAATCACCTACTACCAAAGCATCTACACACCGATAGTCACCTTGTGGGCGATGGTATCCGGCTCTCCAGAACTTATGGTGATAATTTTATCTAATGCAAGAAACAAGCTAATACGCGATTTCTAAAATTATCAAAATTAGAAAAGCCATACCCT
>NZ_JAEQCF010000190.1:0-1510 GCF_020738625.1 Microcoleus sp. PH2017_09_SFU_O_A | reverse complement strand
TGGGGGCATTAATAATTAAAGAAAGGCTAGGAACCAGCGACAAAGAAACGCTAGAACAAATAAGAGAAAACCCATACCTACAATACTTTATAGGCATGACAACCTATAGTGATGCTGCACCATTTGATTCATCCATGTTTGTTCATTTTAGGGAGAGAATAGGAGTCAACCCGAGGAAATAAAATTAACGAAAAAATGGTCAAAGAGCAGACCGAAGTGCCAGGAGTTATCGTCGAAAAAGAGTCATCAGAAATAAGTGAGCCCAAAAATCAAGGAAAATTAATATTAGATGCAACCTGTGCGCCAGCCGACCTTAAATATCCGACCGACTTAGGACTATTAAATCAAGCAAGAGAGCATACTGAAAAAATTATAGCTGTAGTTTAGACTAACCAAAGATGAGAACGGTGGCAAAAGAAGAACTAAAGCCACCGCACCAGGAGAGAATGAGGGTGAAAAAGAAAACCTATCCACTCCTTAAATGAACAGTGAACGATTAAAGGACTTTCGTCAAGCAGCATACGATTTCAGACCGAAAAAAACTGATGCTGCTGTATCTAGAGCAATTACAGAAAGAAGCAGCCCCAACGGAACATATATTAGTAGCAATCGACCACACTGCATGGGAGAGAGCAGATGCCAAAACGTTACAAGATAGAACCCATGAATATCAAAGAGGTGTAATTGTGGGGCAGGGGTACAGTACCATTGCGTGGATACCTGAAGAAAAAGGAAGTTGGGCATTACCCCTGCTCCATGAAAGAATTAGTAGCGGATCTTCACCCATACTTCAAGCAGCTTCCCAACTTAAACTTGTCTGTGAACAGAGTGTCAATCCAGTTTTAGCAGTTTTAGATCGAGAATATGGGAATGCAAGCTGGGTACTGGCACTAACAGAAGCGGACATCCCTGCTGATTGCTTAATGAGAGTCCGAAAAAATGCCTGCTTATGGTCAGCACCACCAGCATATAGTGGTCGCGGTAGACCACCCAAACATGGTCAAAAAATGAGACTCAATGACCCAACCACATGGCTTCAAGCGAATACAGAGATTGAAATTGATGAACATCCAGATTTGGGAAAAGTCCGAGTCAAACAATGGATTGACTTGCATTTTTATCGCGCCCCTGGACAAAAAGTCAATTTAATCCTGGTGGAAAGAATGAAGCCCATGTCAAATGGTCAGCCGTTTCCACCCTTATGGTTGGCTTGGGTTGGAGAACGAACTCTACCTTTGGAAATAGTCTGGTTCAAATATTTACGACGTTTTGGAGTCGATCATTGGTATAGGTTTGCCAAGCAAAGATTGCATTGGACATTGCCTAATTTGAGAACCCCTGAACAATCCGAGCGTTGGAGTGATTTAATGCCGTTGATGAGTTGGCAACTGTGGCTGGCCAGAGATTTAGTAATCGAGAATAGACTTCCTTGGCAATCTGCTAATATCAATTTAACCCCTGGACGTGTTGCCCAATCAATGTTTTCGCTTTTAGTTGACATTGGTACTCC
>NZ_JAEQCF010000046.1:0-37235 GCF_020738625.1 Microcoleus sp. PH2017_09_SFU_O_A | reverse complement strand
AGGGTCTGCTTCCTGCTTCACCCAAGGGAGTCGGCTCGCAACTTGTCCACAGGCGTAAATTCGGATGTAGCCCATCCTAATCCAAAAAACAATTCTAGCTGAAGCTTTTAGCCATGAGTCACCCACTATTTTCAGCCAATTTAACGAGTTGTGGACTTCCTTCTCGACCTTAACAGGCTGGCTAGTCCTGACAGAACTGCGGTTTACAAACCGGATAATTGAGCTTTGGTTTTCGGCATTGCAGATATTATATCAATTCTAGACTTATCTTGTTCAGCGAGCTTTGACTAAGTTTAGATAACTATTTCGCCCTGTAAGTTAACCTCTTGTACTGACTTTTCAATGATATCGCATATTGACAGTGCCTCATGCCAGAGGGCGTCAGCCACGACCAAAAACGCGCGGGCGCGATCGCCCGTTATGTATTATAGATAACTCAAAAGCTCGATCGATCGAGTCACAGCAGTCCGAGCCGAATAGCACGAATAGAGCGTCCCGCTCGAAGTGAGTTCCGCAAGCGAGCGGGGACGCTCGCACCATAACAGACTCGCGAGCGTCCCCGCTCGCAGATAAGAGCTTGTGCACAGATGCTTGCATCGGGATTCTTCCCCGTCTCCCCCTCTCCCCCTCTCCCTCTCTCCCTTTCTCCCCCTCTCCCCCTCTCCCTTTCTCCCCCTCTCCCTTTCTTCCCCGTCTCCCCGTCTCCCCCTCTCTCTTTCTCCCCCTCTTCCCATTTCCCTATAAAAAAGCGTAGGGCCCGATCGACAGCGACCAGACCCAATAATATAAGAATCTTTGATTTTCTAACAAACGAGATGTGTTTCCGGTAGAGAACAATATGCTTACTAGGGTTTACAACTTGTGCAGCTTTACTTTTAATCCGCAAGCACAATAAGTCTGACTCGACTGCGGTTTGGCTTGACTGCGCGATCGGCAGTTTCGCCACTATTCCAAGTTGTGTTCGGTTAATTTCGGCCGCGCCTGGGAATTTAGACCGGAGACACCATGTCTATATCCTTGAACTTTGCTTGTGACGCTCCTACATCAATTGCAAGCAATATGTTGTAGGCATCTGAGTCCTGTTAAGGATATCTAGATCTTCCTTCGAGATACTCCAAAATGTTTCTCTCTACGGCGTTTTATAGTGAGGAACACGTCCAGCCCCACTGTCTTTCCAATATATCAAGGATTGTTTGTTCAGGCTGTGAAGATTTCCCTGTCCTACGGAATCGGTCAACCTTCCATTTTTCACAAACCTGGCTTTCATCCCACCCCAAATTAAAAATTATCGAGAGGGGGTTCCCGCTGAACGGGCTAAATATAGCGACCTCCTGTTTCTTTCTGTCCCGGTGTCTATTGTTAAGTTAGCACGAGCTTTGGGAGGAGTAAAGCACAATTTGTAAAACTTGATAGGTCTTTACATTACTAAGTATAATGATATAAATATCCACATAGATGTAAGTTCTATTGCAATACGCTTGGGCTAAGCCCGATCCCCCCTAGCCCCCCTTAAAAAGGGGGGGACAAGAGTTTTCTCAAAGTCAACCCCTACTCTCCTTTTTAAGGGGGATGCGAGGGGATCTCCGGGCAATAAACACTATTAACTGAAGCGTATTGAGTTCTATTGCTGCTACATCTTTACATACTTAACAGTTTTTGTCATGTCTATTACTCCTAAGTCTCTCGGCGGTAGTCAAATCCGCCAAACATTCCTCGACTTTTACGCCCAGCGGGGACACAAAATCCTGCCGAGTGCTTCTTTGGTGCCCGAAGATCCGACTGTGTTGCTAACGATCGCCGGAATGCTACAATTTAAGCCGATATTTCTCGGACAGCGCACCGCAGAATCACCGCGCGCTACCACTTCACAAAAGTGCATCCGCACCAACGATATCGAAAACGTCGGCCGTACCGCCCGCCACCACACGTTTTTTGAGATGTTGGGGAATTTCAGTTTTGGGGATTATTTCAAGAAACAGGCGATTGCTTGGGCGTGGGAACTTTCCACAGAAGTTTTCGGTTTACCTGCGTCCAATTTAGTTGTTAGCGTTTTCCGAGAAGATGACGAAGCTTTTGCAATTTGGCGCGATGAAATTGGCATTCCGGGCGATCGCATTCAACGCATGGGAGAAGCTGACAATTTCTGGCAATCCGGCCCCACAGGCCCTTGCGGCCCGTGTTCCGAGATTTATTACGATTTCCACCCAGAAAGAGGCGACAATATTGACCTCGAAGATGATAGCAGGTTTATCGAATTTTATAACCTGGTTTTCATGCAGTACAATAAGGATGCAGAGGGCCATTTAACACCGCTGCAAAATCAAAATATTGATACTGGGATGGGATTGGAACGGATGGCGCAAATCCTCCAGAAAGTCCCGAACAATTACGAAACAGATTTGATTTTTCCGATCGTCCAATCGGCGGCGGAAATTGCCGGAATTGATTACCACAATAGCGATGAAAATGTCAAGGTTTCGCTGAAAGTAATTGGCGATCACATTCGGGCTGTGGTGCACATGATTGCGGACGAAATTCGCGCGTCAAATGTCGGCCGCGGTTACATTTTGCGTCGGTTGATTCGCCGGGTGGTGCGCCACGGGCGGCTGATTGGGATTCAGGGCGAATTTACGGTGCGGGTGGCCGAAAGCGCGATCGCCCTTTCGGAAGCAGTTTATCCAAATGTGCGATCGCGCGAAGCTCAAATTAAGGCGGAATTGGCAAGGGAAGAGGCGCAGTTTCTCAAGACTTTGGAACGGGGAGAGAAGCTGCTTGAGGAAATTCTCAAAAAAGCTCTTGTGGAACAGGCGTCTCGCCTGTCGGTTTCTGGGGGCGGGCAGGATGCCCACCCCACAGTAGAAATTTCTGGACAAGATGCGTTCACGCTTTACGATACCTACGGTTTCCCCTTAGAATTGACTCAAGAAATTGCGGAAGAACAGGGAATTACTGTCGATTTAGATGGCTTTGAAGTCGCGATGAAGGAACAGCAAACTCGCGCGAAAGAAGCTCACCAAACCATTGATTTAACTGTGCAGGGTTCCTTGGATAAGTTAGCTGAGAGTATCCAGAAAACAGAGTTTGTTGGCTATACTGAATTGTCAAGTTTAGCTGAAATCAAAGTTATCTTAGTTGACGGCAAAGCTGTGGAATCAGCAGAGGCGGGAACTGAGGTACAAGTTGTTTTGAACCAAACGCCGTTTTATGCAGAATCCGGCGGACAACTTGGGGACAAAGGTTATTTGCAAAGCGGAGAGAATGGTCAGAGTTTGTTGGTGAGAGTTGATGATGTGAAAAAGGAGTCAGATTTCTTCGTGCATTTCGGCTTTGTGGAACGGGGAACCTTAAAAGTTGGCGATAGTTTGACTGCGAAAATTGACAATAGCGGCCGCCGCCGAATTCAAGCCAACCACACAGCAACTCACTTATTACAGTCAGCTTTGAGAAAAATTGTAGACGATTCAATTTCGCAAGCTGGTTCCCTGGTATCGACAGACAGATTGCGGTTTGACTTCAATTCTCCGCGCGCTGTGACAGCAGAAGAGTTGCAGAAAATTGAGGATTTAATTAATAGTTGGATTGCTGAGGCCCACGCTGCGGAAGTTGCCGAAATGCCGATCGCCCAAGCCAGAGAAAAAGGCGCCACAGCCATGTTTGGCGAGAAGTACGGCGACGTGGTGCGGGTTATCGATTTTCCGGGCGTTTCGATGGAATTGTGCGGGGGGACTCACGTCAGCAATACGGCTGAAATCGGGCTGTTTAAGATTGTTTCCGAGGCGGGGGTTGCGGCTGGTACTCGCCGGATTGAGGCGGTTTCGGGTCAAGCTGTTTTGGATTATTTGAATGTGCGTGACAGGGTTGTGCGCGATTTGGGCGATCGATTTAAGGCGAAGCCGGAAGAGTTACCCAACCGGATTACTAATTTGCAGAATGAGTTGAAGGATACTCTGAAGCAGTTGGCGGCTGTGAAGTCGGAATTGGCGATCGCAAAATCCGACCAATTGTTAGCACAAGCTGAGTCCATTGGTGATTTCAAAATCATTGTAGCCCAATTGGGAGACGTGGATGCAGAAGCGCTGAAAACTGCGGCGGAAAGGTTGCAGCAAAAATTAGGAAATGCTGCGGTTATTTTGGCTTCGGTTGCTGATGCGGACAAGGTAAGTTTGGTGGCTGCTTTTAGTCCTGAAGTTAATCGGAAAGGATTGCAAGCTGGCAAGTTTATCGGAGGAATTGCTCAACTTTGCGGCGGTAAAGGCGGCGGGCGGCCTAACTTGGCGCAGGCTGGGGGACGTGATGCTAGTAAGTTGCAGGAAGCCTTGGAAAGTGCTCGCAATCTGTTAGTTGAAGGGTTGGGGTAATTATTCGACTCGCGGTGATTTCTGGGAACTGTAGGGGCGGGTTCACCAACCATAATCGTCAATAATCGACAATCTCAAAAACCCGCCCCCACCCAACCAAAAATCACCATGTACATTGTTCCGATGCGATGCAAATTCCAGGTTGATGTGGGCGATCGGTGGTGGGGGGCGGGTTTATCTAGATTGTCGGTATTCGTTAGATATTGTTGGTAAAACCCGCCCCTACAAAATCTCGGTAAACCTATTGTACAAAAATACCTTGCATTCCCCCCACAAACAATGTAAAATATCCCAAACATGGGCCATAAAAAATGAATGAAAAACGCCGTGAATCCTACCTCACCCTGATCCAATCTCTCCTCACCTGCCCCAGCGACGAAGAAATCACCATCCTGCAAAACAATCTCGAATTATTAGACGATGGTTTTGCCCAATACTTGCGCGAGTCGGCAACTCAAACTCTCGCAGAAATGGAGTCAGAGGAAGCATACAATTTCGCGGGTAATCTCTACAATTTTAATATTACAATTTCCAGTTTTCCGCTAGGAAGTCGCGCCGCTAATATAGAAATTGCGATTGCTTGTTTAGAAGTAGGACTAATTATTTTTACTCGCGAAGCTTACCCAAAAAATTGGGGATACAATCAAAACAGTCTGGGTATTAAATATAGTGACAGAATCAAGGAAGACAGGGCCGAGAATATCGAAAGGGCGATCGCCTGTTATGATTTGGCATTATTAGTTCGTACCCGCGCCACTTTTCCCCAAGATTGGGCTGATACTCAAATTTGTTTGGGATCTGCTTACAGTGACAGAATCAAGGGAGACAGAGGTGAGAATCTCGAAAGGGCGATCGCATTTTATGAAGCTGCTTTAGAAGTTCATACCCGCCAAGCTTTTCCGGAACGATGGGCAATGACTCAAAATAATTTAGCAAATGCTTACAGTCACAGAATTAGGGGAGACAGAGGTGAGAATATCGAAAAGGCGATCGAATGTTATGAAGCTGCTTTAGAAGTTCGTACCCGCCAAGCTTTGCCTCAAGATTGGGCAACGACTCAAAATAATTTAGCAGCAGCTTACAGTAACAGAATCAGGGAAGACAGGGCGGAGAATATCGAAAGGGCGATCAAATGTTCTGAAGCAGCTTTAGAAGTTTACACCCGCCCAGCTTTGCCTCAAGATTGGGCAATGACTCAAGAAAATCTGGCTTATGCTTATCAGGAAAAAGGACTAATTCCCGAAGCAATAAAATATTTTAAATTATCTTTAGAAATCTTAAAACCGGATACTTTACCCCTTAGCTGTCTCAAAGCCGCGAGAAGCCTAGGCAATATAGGATTTACAGAAAGTTTGTGGGAAACCGCCATATTCGGCTACGAAAAAGCCATCGAAGCAGTCGAACAAAGCCGCGAGTGGATAGCCTCCGAAAACCGCAAACGAGAAATTATCGAAGAAAACCTCAACATCTACGAAAAAATGATGCAATCCTGCATCAATCACCAACAATATCACAAAGCAGTTCAAACAATCGAACGCAGCAAATCCCGCTACCTAGTCGAACTCTTCACCAACAGCGAAATCTATCCCAAAACAGCCACCCAAACCGAAAAACAGCAACTCCAAAACCTGCGCCGCCAAATCGCCTCCCTCCAACAATCCCCTCAACAACAACAAGATAATTTGGCAACAGCATTACAGCAACTAGAACAATACCTAGAAATCTTCAAACAGCGAGAACCAGAATTCAAACTAACTCAAAAAATCCAACCCATAGACATCCCCGAATTCCAACAAACCTTAGACACCGAAACCGCAATTATAGAATGGTACATCGGCGGGGGCGGGCACGCACCATCCACCGCCCCTACGGGGGGATTTGCATTCATCATCACCCACAACAACATAGAATTAGTCACATATACCACAACCGAAATAGCCGAACTAGAAACCTGGAAAAACGACTATCTCAACGAATACCGCGACAAAGACAAACAAAAAATCTGGCAACACACCTTGTCCGAAAAACTGCACAA
Organism: Microcoleus sp. PH2017_09_SFU_O_A; assembly: GCF_020738625.1. NCBI lineage: Bacteria > Bacillati > Cyanobacteriota > Cyanophyceae > Oscillatoriales > Microcoleaceae > Microcoleus > Microcoleus sp. PH2017_09_SFU_O_A. Next base: position 30,842 of record NZ_JAEQCF010000046.1, on the reverse strand, counting down.
ACTCTCCGAAATCTTGCGCGTCAACGAGATAGTCGCCAAAATTCCCAATCATTGCCACCAACTAATATTAGTACCTCACCGCTACCTGCACCTATTCCCCCTCCACGCCCTACCATTCACATCACAAACCCGGTTCACCCAAGAAACAAATTTTTGCGGAAACCTCCTAGACTGCTTCCCCGACGGCGTGAAGTACGCCCCCAGTTTGCAACTGCTGCAACTCGTACAAAACCGCATCAAAACCCGCACATCTCCCGCCCCCGAACTTCAGCCATTATTTGCGATTCAGAATCCCACCGAAGATTTATCGAACGCCGACATGGAAGTACAAATCATCAAACAAAAATTCGATACCCATGACATTTTAATCAAACAACAAGCTACAAAAATCGCTTTCAACGAAAACCTCAAAAATCTCTCCAATGCTAGTTACATCCACTTTTCATGTCACGGAGTCTTTAACTTTGACGATCCGCTGCTGTCCCTTCTCGCCCTAGCCGATTCCATCGAGGAAAATAACGAGACAGATGCAGAAAGCCGCTATGTGACAATGCGAAGCGGGCGAAAAGCCATCCCCGAAAAATGCCTAACCTTGCGAGAAATCTTTGCCGATTTAGAGTTAAGTAAGTGCAATCTCGTGACACTCTCCGCCTGCGAAACCGGGTTAACCAGTTCCACAGAAATGACTGATGAGTACATTGGTTTACCCAGCGGCTTCTTGTATGCTGGGAGTATGAATGTTGTGAGCACATTGTGGTCAGTCGATGATTTTGCGACGGCGATTTTAATGATAAAATTTTATCAGGAATTGCTACCGAAAGTTTCAGTCGCAGTCGCTTTGAACGCCGCCCAAAACTGGATGCGCGCCGTCACCAAGGAGGATTTTGGAGTTTGGGTGAAATCCTTAAATTTAGATAAAAAATCTGGGCAAAGTGTGGAACTGTGGTTAGTATCATCGCTAGAGGAACGGCCTTTTAGTCATCCTAAGTATTGGGCAGCATTCTGTGCTACTGGATATTAGGAAACAGGTTTTTCGATATCTGCGATGGGTGGGGGCGGGTTTATGAATTCAGAGATGGGATGATATAAATTTCGGCGAACCCGCCCCTACGAATTTGGGTATTCTCGATGTATGATTGTATTACCCAATTCCGTAGGGGCGGGTTCACAAACCATCTTTGATTCCGACCAGAAAATCACAAAAACCCGCCCCCACCCAACCAACCCTGACATTTTATTAACGGAGAATTGTTTTATGGAACCCGAAAAAGTTATCATTGTCTTCTTCAAATGGTTGCGCGAAAATCCGAGCATTTTCATGCCCACAGCATGGCAAGATTTACCGAAACTAGATACAGAAATAGCAGAATCAGCCGATGATGAATTATTTCCCATTGCTATGACTATCAGCAAGTGGTGTGCCCATCATGGATTGGGAGATACATTAAGAGAACAAGCGCGGAAAGATATCGACGATGCCGGCGAACCCACCCCAACCACACAGCAGATGTTAACCAATACTACTCAAACTCTGCGTCAAGACATTGAAGAAACTTACGAAAAACTTCAACAACTAGATGCACAGAAATTAGATAAAGACAATGACTCAAAATAGTAAAATCTATGCCCCCAATGTCTATCTATTTGCCTATCACCTCTGCAAACCCTCAGAAACAGAGTCGAGTTCTCCTGTAGAATTAACCAAACTGTGGGAAAAGTGCAACGAGATATTGCAAACTAAATTAGCAGTCGGTAAAGCATTCAACGGCAGCTATTTACCCAAAAAAGATGAACCTCTCGGATGGCGAGTTGAACTAATTAACAAACAAGTTGTCGGCGGTCGAAATTCTCTCGCTTTTGCTAAGGATATTTCCTTTGACAACCAGCAAATTAGCCTCAAAGGTTTCGCCCAACCGCTGCGGATTGATGACAGCTATGCTTTGGGTTTGCAAATTCGCGTCCCCGAAAAAGTTAACAATATTAAAACGCCCGCTGTCGATGTTAGCATCTTCAAAGAATTTAATCCCGATAACTGCTTGCTGCCGGATTTTGTGCAAAGCTATTTCGGGCAAACTCTGCTGATTACGGCTTGGCTGAGTGTCGAACAAAACCAGGCCGCGCGGGAAGATTCGCAGTTTCTAAAAGGTTTAGCCCAACAGTGTCTAGAAAAGTTAATTTCCGGTGACAATCTGCCGAATTTTTACCGTCAAGGCGAGTTATTCGGTAGCCCAATTTTAGAATACGGCGATCCAAATCGCCAAGATACTGACTACAACATTATAGTCTGGTTTTTCAACAGTTCTGCAACTGAGGAAATCTGGGATGAGACGCGGTACAGCGATTTTGTCGAGTTATTTTTGTACCGCAATAAGATTCTCCGCGCCTATCGCGATACCCGCAAACTTTACCGGGTGATTAGCGAGGAATACAAACAAATTGAACTCAATATCGACGCGACTTTTAATTATTTGCGGCAAGACGAAGCCCAGCAGCAGCAATTGAAAGGTGCGGGTTTAAAGGAAGAGGAATTAGAACGTCTCGAACGTCAGACAATCGAGATGCCGCCGCGCGCTGTCAAGTATGCCCGGTTGCTGATGCAGTTGGAATTTAGACAAAATACGATCGCAATTAACGCCAAAAACTACCAAGATAAATTATATCAGATAAGTCTTGACTTAAAATCTCGGAAGAAATACAATGAAAGTGAGTGTGATTTAAGCTTTCTCGAATTATTCAGCAAAGAAACCTCGCCGCAGTTTCAAGCACAAATCAAAGGTGACTTAGGCTACTTCAGCCACGGCACCGGCTTGCTAGACAAAGCAATGGAAGCAATTCGAGGAGTTGTCGCCATTGAAGAGGCTTATCGGGATGCGAAATTAGAAGTCACGATTCAAGCAGTCGGCTTTGGTTTGGGAGTCGCCGGGGTAGTCGCTGGGAGTTCTCCTTATTTGATTAAACAAGACCCGCCGAATCAGGTAATTGCTTTGCCTTTCCTGAAGGTGGGAATTAATTCTTTTGTGTTGGTATTGTTGATTAGTATCGGCGCGGGAGTTGTGGTTTGGTCTTTGGTTATGTTGGGCGCAAATTTCAAGAATATTCGGGCTAAATTTAAATAAACCCGGCGGTTGAAACCGCGTCTACACAGACGAAACCCGCCTCCGCGGGTTGAAGATTTTACCTCTTCGTCCACGGAGGTGGACATCGTTTGTGTAGCCGCGATTTCCAATCGCCGTGAATTCTAATCGCCTTTAAAGTAATTTAATATTGAGGAACAGACGAATCTACTTCTTGACTCCAAGCAGTAATCCCGCCCTTAACATTAATTCCCTCAATTCCGGCTTCCTTCAAGATGCCCAAGGCCTTCGCAGAACGGCCGCCCATTTTGCAATGTGCAATCAAGCGATGTCCGTTCAACAATTCTTTGACCTTCGCAACACCTGCGCCGTGTTCGATATCCGGTAATGGAACCAAAACTGACCCAGGAATTTGAGCAATTTGATACTCGTTAGGATTGCGAACATCTAACAAGACAAAATCCTTGGCGCCGCTGTCGATTAACTTTTTAAGTTCCGTGACAGTCATCTCAGGGATTTTCTGTTGTTCTGCTTCCTCGGCTTTAGCTTGAGGAATGCCGCAGAATTGTTCGTAATCGATTAACTTGTCAATTACCGGACGTATTGGATTCGGTCGCAATTTCAACTGACGGAATGTCATATCTAAGGCGTTGTACAGCAACAATCTGCCGCTCAAAGTTGTACCTTGACCTAAGATGATTTTGATAGCTTCCGTGGCTTGAATGCAGCCAATTACCCCAGGTAAAACTCCTAGAACGCCGCCTTCGGCACAGGAAGGAACCATCCCAGGAGGCGGGGGTTCTGGGTACAAATCGCGGTAATTCGGGCCGCCTTCGTAGTTGAAAACTGTTGCTTGTCCTTCAAATCGGAAGATGGAACCGTAGACGTTGGGCTTGTTCAAAAGCACGGAAACGTCGTTCATTAAATAGCGAGTCGGAAAGTTGTCCGTACCATCGATAATGATATCGTAGGGAGTGGCAATGGCGATCGCATTTTCGGAACTAACGCGAGTCTCGTACAAATCAACTTGACAAAAAGGATTAATTTCTAAAATCCGATTTTTCGCCGAATCAATCTTCGGCTTCCCAACCCAAGAAGTGCCGTGAATAACCTGGCGCTGTAAATTGGAATGGTCTACAACATCAAAGTCTACAATCCCAATGCGGCCAACACCTGCGGCTGCTAAATACAGCAGCAGCGGCGAACCGAGTCCTCCCGTACCGACGCAGAGCACGCTGGCTGCTTTGAGACGCTTCTGCCCTTCCAATCCAACTTCTGGCAGGATGAGGTGGCGAGAGTAGCGTTCGTATTCTTGTTTGTTGAGCTGGATCTCGTCCAGATTAGGATTTAGCATGATATTCTGTTATACGCCGATTTTGAATTACATCCTATCTGAATCTTTCGCATTTTTGCGTGTTTGTTATGTTTAGTAATTATTTCTTAATCTGAGTCGGTTCGATCGCGAGAATTTCCTCTGCTTGAAAGTTGCCCTCTGCGTCAAGACTCCAACTGCGGAGGTCTTCTGAAGTGCCTTGTCGGACGGATACGATGATGTAGGAGTATTGTGGCCAGGCTAGGGTTCGATCGCACTCCGAGGGCACTGCCGGACAATCCGGGTGAGAATGATATATGCCGATAATATCAAGAGTGCGATCGCGCCCGTGTTTCATCGCCCGCAACATATCTTCAGGCTTAATAGCATATCTGCGTCTTTCTGTCAATCCTGTTTGTTCGGGCCAATTCTCCTGGGCTTCTGCACTCCAAGCATTGTCAGCCGGCCAAACTTCTACTAAAGTTTTAATATCGTCAGTGATTGTACCTAACAATAAACCGCAGCATTCTTCTGGATAAGCGCTTTCGCCGTGGCTGCGGATGGATAACAGGTGTTGGGGGGAAAGTGCGATATTTTGCATTTTCTTGTAGGCTTTTTTAAACGAACCGCGAAGGCGCTAAGGACGCGAAGGAAGAGAGGAGAAGGGAAGGGAATTTTTTATATATAACTAATGTTAAATATGCCCGGTTTCTTTTCATAAATCTTGAGTTTATTAACGAATAATTTAGGAAGAAACCGGGTTGATAGCCCGTGCGTAAGTCTTTGGCTATTTAGCCCTAAATTGCTATTAAGTTGGAGTTTGTTGCAATTCTGGCCGTTCGTCTGGGACGATCGCATTTTCGACTGGACACACCTGCAAACAAATGCCACAATCTATGCAGGTATCGAAGTCAATCCAAAACCAATCAGTACCTTTGACATTTTTGCCGGGGCCGGGGTGAATGCAAGCAACTGGACAAGCGCCGACGCAATCAGCAACTCCTTCGCAGATATTTGTAACGATAGTGTGCGCCATGTTTCTATTTTAGATTTTAGATTTTAGATTTTGGATTAGACATTATATCATGTCTGTCTAAGTACAACTGTACAATTGGTTCGTAGTGAGGACTTTAGTCCTCTGGTTTTTTGCGGACTGAAGTCCTCACGATCAAACTGGTTTGTAGTGAGGACTGAAGTCCTCTGGTTTTTTGCGGACTAAAGTCCTCACTACGAACCTGGTTAGAATTTGATTCTTTTGGTTTTTTGCGGACTGAAGTCCTCACTACGAACCGTTTTTAGTGCAAGTAATTTGTGGGACATGATATTAGGAATTAGCTTGATGACAAAGCTTAATTTACCTTTTCAATTGTTGGGACGCCTTCGGCATTTATCCAAGCAATTTGAGCGATTCTGCGATCGCGCGCGTAGTCTCTAGCAGCCTCCTCTGTCTCCCGACTCTCCAAATCTATCTCCACCCGCACTAGGGGAGTAGACTCTCGGAGTTGGCGGGCATAATCAAAGGCCGCCGCCGCTGCTTCCGGTGTTTGAGGCACTACCAACCATTCGCTAGCTGCTGTTTCTGTGGGCAATTGACCCTCTGTCAACAAAACTTGGTGCAAATCTTCAATATTCAGACAAAACCCGATCCCGGGGGAATTTTGCCCTTGGGGGTCGAACAGTCCTAGCAGTTGGTCGTAGCGTCCGCCTTGTCCTAATACTCGCTGTCCGCTCTTGCTGCTGCTGACAACTTCAAACACTATTCCAGTGTAATAGTCAAAGGTTTGAATTAAACTCAAATCGAGGTGGATGTGAGATTTCAGATTGGGGATTTTTGCTTGACATTTTTCCAGCAGTTCGATCGCACTTTTGAGTTCATTTAATGCTGCTTGCTGCGGCACATCTAAATCCAGCTTCGCCACAATCTCCAATACCTCTTCTGGCTTGCCGCGCAAGTCAAACAACAGCAGAGCTCTTTCTCGCAATTCGTCCGACAGCGGCAAAGTTTCCAAAGCTATGCGATCGAGATTGGCGATCGCCGATCGCACTTTTTGCCGCACGTTTGGCCCAAACGGTTCTAGCAAAGTTGCAGTTAAGCCCGCTTCTCCCAGCACCAAATGCCAGTCATCAATTTCTAAGTTTTGCAAGCACTCAGACAGCAGCAGCAGCACTTCCGCATCCGCAACGCTCCCGCCCGCGCCCAGCAGTTCTACCCCCGCTTGATAGAACTCCTGTTGCCCGCCTGAACCCGTATCCGGGCCTTTGCGGAAGACGTTCGCGTTGTAGTAGAGGCGCTGGGGCTGCCAATTTGTCCCGGACATCCGCATTGCAGCCGCGCGGGCGATGGATGCTGTCAATTCCGGCCGCAAGCCGAGTTCTCCATCTTCAGCGTCTTGGAGTTGAATTAAGGTCGATCGGTCGATCGCGCCCCCAGCCATCAACGTCTCCAGCCTCTCTAGAGTAGAAGTAATAATCCGGTGATAGCCCCAGCGGTGAAACACCTGCTGCAAGCGCCGTTCGATCGCAATTTTTTGAGCAACGTCAAGGGGCAATAAATCTCTTGCACCCGATGGGGGTTGGTGAACCATATCAATTTTAGATTTTAGACCTTAGATTCTATACCAATTTCACAAAAGAATGCCACTTCAGGCAAGTTCCCAACTCTCACCAGTCAATTATTCCCCATTCTTTAATTGAAAATCGTATTTGATTGGACTTAGAAGCTTGCCTTTAAGACACCTTGTTAAAGTCGAACGCCGCCACCCTAACATTCGACTTTAACAAATTAAAGTATCAACAATACGCTTGGGATCGGAAGACCGGGCGCTTGAAACCGCCGTATTATCTTTTCAACGATGATTCAAAACAGACAACTGAACAACTGACAACTGACAACTGACAACTTATCATTTTTTCTTCCCGCCAAACAAACTTGCAAAAAATCCCGGTTTCCCCTCACTTTTTTTATCCTTTGCGGAAGCTTGTTCCAGCTTTTTCTTAACCTCCAAAGCCGTCGGTTCTTCAGGATTTGATGCCAAAGCTTTTTGCACCTCAAGTTTTGCCATTGTGGCTTGATTTTGTTGAAAGTAACACATTGCTAACAAACCGTGAGCTTTGCTGTGTTTCGGTTCGCGCTTCAGGGCTTCTTTCAACTCCAAAGTTGCTTTGGCATAATTTTTGCTGTCCATGAATCCTTGGGCTCGGATGCAAGATTGATCGGCCAGCGAGTCTTTGAATGCTGGGACTCTGGGTGGCGGTGCGGCGGCAGGAGTTGCAGTCGCAGGAGTTGCGGCGGGAGTTGCTGCTGCTGGGGTTGCTGTTGCAGTTTGGTTTGTGGCTTTTGGGGGTGAACCGGCAGAAACCACACCGCCAAGGCGCTCTTTTCGCAGCAGGTAAACCATGTTCAGTTCGCTAATTTGATCGATCGCATCTTGGGTTTCTTGAACCGACTCGTACTGCTTGAGAGCGAGTTTGCCAACTGCTGTTTTATAAGCTTCTTCCAAATCTTTAGCGGTAGCTAACTCTTTGGCTGCTGCGCTTTCGACTTGCATTTTTGCTTGTTCTTTAGCAACGCGCTTGGCGATAGCTGCTAATAGCAGGTTGTATTCTTTGCGATCGCTTTCCTTAGAGAATTTGTTGTAGGCGGGATTGACCACTTTTGACAAAAATTGGTTGGCCCACTCTTTATCCGCTTCGTCTTCAAAAGAGCAAGTATCCGAATGCAAGCGGCGGGCGATTTTCATGTAGCGCTTGCGGATGTCGTTAAACTCTGCGTCTAGGGGAATTCCCAAAATTGCGTGCTGATCTGTAAAGTCGTACTTGAACAGCCCTTTTGTCATTTCAAAAGACATAACTTTTACTCTCGCTTTCGTGACTTTTGACTATTCTTTAATGTAGCTTGACTTCAGGGGTTGTGACCCCCGTACTATCCCTGAGTCCTTGCTGTCGAAGCGCTACCTCCAGGAAGATAAGGGCGGAACTGAAAGCAATGCACCGCTGAGTTCGGCGTGTATTTTGCCGTTTGTCGCCAAAACCCGACCCGAGCTCATCTCAAAGGCACCGCCGTCATAGGCTGTAACTTGACCTCCGGCTTCAGAAACGATGAGTACACCGGCTGCTACATCCCAAGGGGAGAGTCCCCGTTCCCAGTATCCGTCTAATCGCCCGCAGGCTGTATGTGCGAGGTCTAGGGCTGCGGAACCGCTGCGCCGCACGCCTTGGGTGAGGTGGGTGAGGTGACAGAATTCGGCATAGTTATTGTCTGCTGTTTCGCGCCGATCGTATGCAAAGCCGGTAACTAGCAAGCTGGTTCTCAATTCTAAACTTTGCGAAACGGCGATCGGCTTACGGTTGCAAGTTGCGCCCAATCCTTTACCAGCTCGAAACAATTCGTTATGTAAAGGGTCGTAAATTACGCCAATTTGTGGTATGCCGTCGATTAAAAGTCCGATCGACACAGCGTAAAAAGGATATTGGTGAGCGTAATTAGTTGTACCGTCCAAAGGGTCGATCGCCCACAGGTATTTGCTAGTTGCATCCCCTAATTTGCCCGATTCTTCAGCGAGGATGGCGTGTTCGGGTACGAAGCGGCCCAGAATTTCTAAGATGACGGCTTCAGAGGCTTTGTCGGCTTCTGTGACTAAATCGCCCGATCGGCCTTTTTCTTGAACATTTTCTAATTTGCCACAGAAAGATTGCAGTACCGAACCAGCGGCGAGGGCTGCTTCGGTGGCTATTTCAAGGAAGTTTTGTAGTTGATTATCTGTCATTGGGAATTGGGAATTGGGAATTGGGAATTGGGAATTGCGAATTGGGAATTGCGAATTGGGAATTGCGAATTGCGAATTGGGAATTGCGAATTGCGAATTGCGAATTGGGAATTGGGAATTGGGAATTGGGAATTGGGAATTGCGAATTGGGAATGGGCAAAACAGGGAATTGGTAATTGCTTCCAATGATTGCCAACGAGAGCATCTCACTTTTGCAAAAAAGCAATTTATTGACAGTGCGAGCGTCCCCGCTCGCGTATTGTACAATACGCGAGCGGGGACGCTCGCACTATAAAATCAAAACAGAGATGCTCCCCTGTCAACTGTCAACTGTCAACTGTCAACTGTCAACTGCCAATTGCCAACTGTCAACTGCCAACTATTTCTGATTTTGTTGTCGGAATTCTGCGGGAGTTTGGCGCAAAGCTCGTTCTGGATTCCACAGGCCTTTACCCATGACTCTCGCCCATTCTTGAGCGTTGGCGAGTCGCTGTTGATATTTGGTATTGCGCGATCGCACCGAGGCCAAAACATAACCTTCTTTGACTAGCAGTTCGTTGAGCAAAATTTTATCTTGCCACAAATAGGCTAATTTGCGATCGAACTGGTCTTTCTGTTCGATGTCCGATTCTAGCAATACCTCTTTCCCCCCAATTAGCTGTTCTAATCTTTGTTTCGCTGCTTCTCCCCAAGGCTGCTGTTTTAAATCGGGTGCATCAATCCCAATCAGCCTGATTTGCTCTAATAAGGCAATTTTGTCGGCTGTACTGATAACTTCGATTGTTTGGCCGCTGATAGCCCTTTCTACTTTGGCGATCGTACCTTGGGGCATTTCTGGTTTTTCGCAGCTAGCTAACAACACGCAAAGGGCGATCGCAAATAACCGATAAAGCAGCATTGGGAATAGGGAATGGGGAATGGGGCATTGGGAATTGGGAATTGGGAATGGGGAATTGGGAATTGGGAAGCTATTTTGCATTTAAATTGTGTATCAAAAATCAATTAAACTCTTTTGTGGGGTGGGCTTCTAGCCCGCCCCCAACAAGCAATTCAAAGGCGCAACAGCTTACCAAATTTGCTCTCATTCTTCATCCAACGGCAAACCGACTTTCACTTTACCCTTACCGAAATAGCGGCCGAATTGCAATTCGTACACTTCATCTTCGTCTTGCGTCTCTACCTCAATATTGGAACGCGGATAGCAGACGCACAGCAGCGCATAACCCTCTTTTTGCAGTTCCACAGAAAGTCCCATTGCTTCAGGCTGGTGCAGTTGTCCCGACTTGACGCGCACCGCACAGGCTGTACAAGCGCCGTTACGGCACGAAAACGGCAATTCCACGCCTTGATTTTCAGCACTTTGCAGGATGTACCTGTCTTCGGGTACTCGCACAGTGTGGCGATCGCCCGTTTGTCTGTTATGAATTTTAATTGTGTAGGAGCGAGTCATCAAAATTATGGGTAGAAACCCCGTCCTAAAAGGACGGCTTTGCGTTTTTGAATTTACTATCGCCTTGGGATTGGTTGACTTGGTGTACTTTTGTATTGCACTTTGGGCGGGACAATTACCGCTTCAAATTTTCCAATCCTGTACGCATAGTAATTCGCTCAATTGAGCCTCCCTTTCGGGGTAATGTTAGCTTCGCCAATGTTTTTAGAGCTTGTTCGGCTAGTGGCACTGTTTCAGTGACCTTAAAACTGTTTAACCACTAGCGACAGAGCAAGAGACTAGCTTCGCATCTCGAGGTGTCGTGGCTCAAAAAACGTAGTCAGTTAAGACTTAGGCTGGTCAGAACGGCTTGTTTGATTTCTCTTCCAAGCCTCATGCCGTCGCGGCTGAGGTTCCTAACAGGGATTTTAGATTTTAGATTTTAGATTGGACTTGGGGGACAAAATCCTTGATATGAATGCGTTTGAGACATAGGATAGGATAATTTTACTCGCCCGTTTGACACCCTACCCACATTAAACAACAAATTTATGCCGTTACCCCTTCCCAAATCAGATTTGTTCTGCTAAGATAGTTTAGCTGTGGCTGAATGAATTCATTTAGCCCTGGAGAGGTGGCCGAGCGGTTGAAGGCGCACGCCTGGAAAGTGTGTTTAGGGCAACTTAACGAGGGTTCGAATCCCTCCCTCTCCGTTACACAGGCTGTTTAGGCAAAAACAACAGCTTGCAAAAAATATCTTGTATGAGATAAATATTTCAATTCGATCGCCCCTGAGTTTTTTTGATAAAAGCCTGGGGCGATTGCTTTTATATTTCTGAGTGTAAATCAGAATCTATTTGAGTATTTTAGGTGCAAGCTACAAGCCCTCCCCGCCAGCAAGTTAAGTATTTGTGGAACGGGCTTCTAGCCCGTTGCTAACTAAAATCAAGTATTTGTGGAACGGGCTTCTAGCCCGTTGCTAACTAAAATAAAATAGCTGTGGAACGGGCTTCTAGCCCGGTGCTAACTAAAATAAAATAGCTGTGGAACGGGCTTCTAGCCCGGTGCTAAAATTAGTGCAAAATATCAGTGCGATCGAACTTAGCACCGCTGAGATTTGCCCCTGTAAACGAAGTACCCTCAGCATTTGCAATCTCTCGAACAATAGCAGAGAAAGAGACAAAGGAAAACCAAAAATACAGCAGCGGCAGCAAGGCGAAACACGTACCCAAAAACAGTTTCTGAGTGCTCAGAAAAGCGCTAGCCGTTGCAGAAAACAAAAAAGCTCCTCCGTAAGTTGCAACACTTCGGGCAGCTACGATCGCAATTTTAGCAAATTGATGCCGCATCCGGGAACTCACAAAAAACATTAACACACCGCCGATCGCCATTCCAGCAAGAGCAGCCTGAGAATTATTCTTAGTTGCAGTCCCAGCATAGAAAAATCCCAACAAAGCCCCTGATAGAATAGCAGAAATTGTTCCCGCCAATCTACCCACTTTTGACGTTGGTGGCTGTGTGCGGGCGATCGCCCCAGCGATACCAGCAGCGCCCAAAACCCCGTACAGCAACAGCACAAAAGGCCAACTGCGAGAACCCGGTACCTGTCCTTGGGTTCCCAAAATCAGTCTAGTCAGAACATCGCCCACAATCACACAAATCGCGATCGCCCCAGCACTCAAAACAGCAAACTGTCGCCCCGAAAGCCCGATTTTGGCACCAATAAAATTCGCCCCTTCCAACTGAGCATTTCTGAAATTGCAGCCACGAACATCCGCACCCCCGAAATCAGCACCGTTAAGAACTTGTCCCCGGAACGATCGATTACACAAAACTTGATTGCTAAAATTATTGACATCCGAATAATTCATACTTCCCTACTCTTCCCTCTCTTAGGAATGAGAATTAAATAACTTACAATTGGATGGTTCGTGGGATGGGCGTCCCGTCCCGGAAAGACGGGCGGGACGCCCATCCCACTTTCAAGAGTGTAAATTATTTAATTTGCGATCCTTATCTTCCTTCGCATCCTTTGCGTCTTCGCGGTTCGTTAAAAAATCTCCGTCACAAAATGAAACTAACCAATCCGCTCAAAATCAAACAAATCTCTCATATTATCGGTTTCGGAATCTTGCTCGCACCAATACTAATCTATAACATTCCCTACTTTTCGCGTCCAGCACAAACAAACGAAGTGCGATCGCTATTTCAAGGAATCGCCTACCGACGGGAATTTCGCTCAAATCCGCGTCCCGCCATCATTCACACTGTTAGCATCGACCTCAAAGCGCCAGGAATTGGAATTTTTGTCACACCCGGAACCGCCACACCCGATTTAACCGAAACCAACGCCCGCATCGCTACTGAATTCCTCAAAGAATTTAAATTGCAATTAGCAGTCAACGCCAATTTCTTTTATCCCTGCGTTGAGGAAGCACCTTGGAATTATTATCCCCGCAGTGGCGATCGAGTAAATAACGTCGGACACGCCATTTCCAAAGGCCAAGCTTACTCTCAACCAGAATCACACTTTCCCGCCCTTTGTTTTGACACCAACAACCGCGCCCAAATAATCGAAAACGGCACTTGTCCTCAGGGAACAGCCTATGGAGTTGCGGGAGATACTGTACTGGTGAAAAATGGCAAAGCCCTAGCACAAAGCCCGGAAAAAAGCAAGGATGATAAACCTTATCCGCGAACAGTTGTGGCGATCGATAAAACAGGCGAAAAATTGTGGTTCATTCTCGCAGACGGCAAGCAGAGGATGTACAGTGAAGGGCTGAAGTTGAGCGAAATAACAGAGATTTCGATGCAGTTAGGAGCCGATACAGTCCTAAATTTGGATGGCGGCGGATCGGTAACTTTGGCAGTAGCATCGCCCTCAGGAGCAAAACTGTTGAATGCTCCGATTCAGAACAAAATTCCCATGCAGCAGCGTCCAATTTCCAATCATTTAGGGTTTTACGCGCGGGAAAATTAGGGTTGCAAACAGCCGCGCAGGAACTTGGTAGCATCAACAGATGTTGGTTCGGATGAGTGAAATTGTTACAAATCTTCATCGGCGAGATAACGGCCTGCATCGTCAGCAGCCTGAATGAGTTAGATTTCGGCGCGAGAGTGCGAATTTTCCCAGGCTGCTAAGCTGACTATTCGGGCTTTCGGGATTAATTCTTTGGCTTTTTCGCTTAATTGTAGAGTCATACACAAATGGGTAGTCGCTAATGACAGAAAGATGGCTGATTAGAATTGTACGATAATTGCGATCGGCATCACTGCCAATCAACATAAATCTGGACTAGCTTAATTGAATATTGTTTAAATTTTGACTTTAATGCAAAAATTACTAGGACAGCGACAACAAAAAAAGACACCCAAGAGCAAGTTTCAATTTGTGCAGGATAAAAATATACTCATAGCATCATTAATAATTCCTGCGATACACTTCGGTCTTTGCAAAATATACCTATTAATCTCATCCGAGAATGGAACAGTAGCAATTTGGCCGTCAGCAGGTCTTTTTTTGGCAGCTTTCCTCCTGCTGGATTGGCGGATTTTACCTGTTCTATTTATCAGCGATTTGATGGTAAAATATATGATGTTTTTCCCACAAGACTTGCTGGTAAGTAGTTTAACTGCTTTTGGGAATATCGTCGATCTGCTAGTAGCAAGTTTTCTAATTAATCGCTTCGTAAAATACCGAAATTTACTAGATAGATCCCAGGATGTTTTCAGATTTTTTGTGCTGCAATTACCCAGCCCTATCGTCAACAGCACTCTCGCGGCTACCGTACTGTGCGTGCAAGGCATTAGCCCCTGGAGTGCTTACCCAGAAGTTTGGCGGAGTTGGTTTACCTCAATCATTGCTGGTACGCTGATTGTGACGCCAGCAATTTTGACCTGGGCTCAGCAACCCAGGCAGTCCGAAAAACTCCGGCCTCCGCAGATTGCAGAATTTGGACTTTTGCTACTGTTGCTGGTTGTCATCAGCAAAATCGCCTTTTGGCAACAGTATCCCCTCGAATACATGATGATTCCGCTGCTGATTTGGTCGGCATTTCGATTCACATCGCGGGAATCGACTTTGCTGGTGGTGATTGTTTCGGCGATCGCAGTTTTTGGAACATCCCACGGTTTGGGTTCCTTTGTCAGATCTTCCCTCAACGAATCGCTGTTTCTGCTGCAATCTTTTATCGGTGTTGTAGCCGTTACCACCTTTGTTTTATCTGCGGTAATTAACGAAAATAAACAAGCAGCAGCCAAGCTCAAAAAACTGAATAATGAGTTAGAACAGCGAGTAGAAGAACGCACAGCTCAACTACAAGAAGCCAAAGAAGTGGCTGACGCGGCCAACCAATCGAAAAGCGACTTTCTCGCCAATATGAGCCACGAACTCCGCACTCCCCTCAACGGGATTTTGGGCTACGCTCAAATCATGAACCGTTCCCAATCTTGGGGAGAAAAAGAGCGTAATGGCGTGAACATTATTTACCAGTGTGGCTCCCATCTTTTGACACTGATTAATGATATTCTCGATCTCTCCAAAATTGAAGCAGGCAAATTAGATTTGCATCCGAAAGTTTTTCATTTTCCCTCTTTCTTGCAAAGCATTGTTGAGATTGTTCGCATCCGCACCGAACAAAAACAAATTGATTTGATTTATCTCCCAGATGCTGAACTTCCCCAAGGCGTAGAAGCCGATGAAAAACGCTTGCGTCAGGTGTTAATTAATTTACTGGGAAATGCCGTCAAATTTACAGATAAAGGCAGCGTAACTTTCAAGATAGAAGTAATAAAACCCGAGTTTTTATCACCTGCGGAATCTGCAATCGAAAATCCCAAATCCCAAATTCAACATCGACTGATTCGCTTCCAAATAGAAGATACAGGCGTCGGCATGACTCCCGATTCTCTGTCAAAAATATTTACACCTTTTGAGCAAGTAGGAGATAGCAACCGCAAAACAGAAGGCACCGGACTCGGACTGGCAATTAGCACCGAGATTGTCAATTTAATGAACAGTAAAATTGAAGTTTATAGTGATTTTGGCAGCGGCAGCACCTTCGCTTTTACTGTCAATTTTCCCTTAGCTGCTGACTGGGCAAATGCAGCCGCAGCCGCTACTGGGAAGAAGATTGTGGGCTATCATGGAACTCAGAAAACAATTCTGATCGTCGATGACAACTGGCAGAACCGTTCCGTGATTGTTTGCCTCCTGGAACCAATTGGTTTTGCAGTAGTCGAAGCTGAAAATGGCGAGGATGGCTTAGCAAAAGCAGCTCAAATAAAACCGGATTTAATCATCGCTGATTTGTGGATGCCTGTGATGGACGGCTTTGAAATGCTGCGGCTGTTGCGGAGTTCAGAAGCATTAAAAAACGTGCCTGCTGTCGTCTCGTCTGCTTCTGTCTATGAAATGGACATCCAAAAAAGTTTGGATGCTGGGGGCGATGATTTTCTGCCGAAGCCGGTGCAAATTGAGGAATTATTTTCGATCGTGCAAAAGCATTTGCAAATTGAATGGAAGTATCAGGAGACAGCCTCAATTGAATCTGCTGGCGAACAATTAGCACCAAAACCTATATTTAATTCACCTCAGGCAACTTTAGCCATGACAATTCCTGCACCGGAAGAATTAGCTTTGTTGCTGAAATTAGCCCAGCAGGGTCGCTTGAAAAAACTTACTGAAGAAGTTAAGCGCATCGAACAACTCGACAAGAGTTATACTCAATTTATGCAGCCAATTCTGCAATTGGCAAAGAGCTTTCAATCGGACAAAATTGAAGATTTTCTCAACCAGCATATCAACTAACAGGAGAAAATATTTATGTCAGAAGCTGAGTTAATTTTAGTGGTAGATGATACGCCCGCCAATCTGGATGTCATCTCCGAGGCGTTGACTGATGCGGGTTATGAAGTTGCGATCGCGATTGACGGCGAACGAGCTCTCAAGCAAGTTCAGTATACGCTGCCGAGTTTAATTTTACTGGATGTGATGATGCCGGGAATTAACGGGTTTGAAACCTGCCGCCGCCTCAAAGCATCCGAGGCTACCAAGGACATTCCTGTGATGTTTATGACGGCTTTGTCGGATACAGCAGATAAGATTAAAGGATTTCAACTCGGTGCGGTTGATTATATCACTAAACCTTTTGAAGAAATGGAGGTATTGGCGCGTGTCAACACTCACATAAAACTTCGCAATCTCAATAAAGAATTAGAACAGCGAGTAGCCGATCGCACGGCGGAACTAACTGCTGCTTTGATACAAGTTAAGCAATCGCAGCTTCAGTTAATTCAGAGCGAAAAAATGTCGGCTTTGGGCAATTTAGTCGCTGGTGTCGCTCACGAAATCAACAATCCAGTGGGTTTTATTTATGGCAATATCAAGGAGTTAAATTTGGCGATCAAAGATATCTTTCGCCACTTGCGGCTTTATCAGCAAGAATGTCCAAATCCGGGTAAAGATATTGAAATCCACGCCGCAGACATTGATTTAGAATATGTGTTGAAAGATACAGCAAAGATGTTATCGTCAATGGAAGTGGGATGCGATCGCCTTCGCAACATCAGCACTTCCCTGCGAACCTTCTCCCGCGCCGATACGGCTGTGAAAGTCTCGGCTAACATCTGCGATGGGATTGACAGCACGCTGATGATTTTGCAGCACCGCCTGAAAGCTCAAGATACTCGTCCCGAAATTCAAGTTATCAAAAAATATGGAGAGATTCCCCCGATAAAATGCTATTTGGGACAACTAAATCAGGTATTTATGAATGTGATTTCAAATGCGATCGATGCTGTGAATGAGTGCAGTTACGGACGCAATTTTGCGGAAATTGCAGTGGCTTGTAATACAATTATTATTACTACAGAATTAACTCAAGACAGAGAAAGGGTGGTAATAAAAATTAAAGATAATGGTAAGGGTATTTCAGAGGATGTAAAATCACACATTTTTGACCATTTGTTCACTACAAAATTAGTCGGGGAAGGGACGGGGTTGGGTTTGTCGATTAGTCGCCAGATAGTGGAAGAAATACACGGCGGTAGCTTGACTTGCTCTTCGGTGTTGGGTGAGGGGGCTCAATTTGCGATCGCACTGCCGATCGATTAATGCGATAATTTTAGAACGATCCCCCGCAGCCATTTGATTGTTCTTGATGTGCAGCCTGCTTTGTAAAACTTACTCAAACTTAACTAAATCGGTCGATCGCACAATTTTTACAAGCTCATCAACCGTACCTCTCTTGGGGTGGCGATTTGACCGAGGAAGCCCAGCAGTTTTTCCCGCGTCGGCGTTGCTGTGGAGTCGCCCTTAGGAAACAACGGAAGTTGTGAAGACTGGCGTTTTCGTAACCTTGAAAGACTATCTGGCTGCTGAGTTGGATTTGGTCGATCGCGCCCAAGCCGTGACAGGTAGCTCAAATTTAGATAG
Organism: Microcoleus sp. PH2017_09_SFU_O_A; assembly: GCF_020738625.1. NCBI lineage: Bacteria > Bacillati > Cyanobacteriota > Cyanophyceae > Oscillatoriales > Microcoleaceae > Microcoleus > Microcoleus sp. PH2017_09_SFU_O_A. Next base: position 12,826 of record NZ_JAEQCF010000046.1, on the reverse strand, counting down.
TATTTTACAAGCTCAACTGTGCTATCTGCGGTATCGTGCCGAAAAAAAACCGGGCCGGGGAATGTTGAAGCGGTTCTGCGGCGAGGAATCGACTAAGCGAGTATATTCACAGTTTTTTGTTAGATTGGGAACAGAAGCTGCCACAATTGGTATGTAACAAAAATTGATTTTAATAGAAACTTCAGCCACTATACTAATAAGTGTAGGTTGGCATGAGGAAAATGCCAATGGTCAAAAAAAATCGCAATGTAGTTAGTTCAAATCCAGAAAGCAAAGTCAAAGTCGGACTTTCGCTGACTCCTTCTAGTGCCGATCGATTGAACGCGATCGCTCGAAAGCTGGGAATATCAAGGTCAGAACTCCTAGAACGCTTGGCAAAAGGCGCTCTGGATATTTCTAAAGACAAGAGTCAAGTTAGTGTCACTTGGAAAAAAGGTGAAGAAACTGCGGTCGATACCGCTGAGTTGGAAGGGGAAACAGCCGAAGAAAGCGACATTAATGACGCTATAACGGCAGAAACCCTATTGGACTCGGTAAGCGTACAGTCAAATCCCCTCGAAGCAAGTTACGAATCTTTACAGCAGCAGTTGAGCGAAGGCGAAAGTGCGATCGCCGAATTGCAGCAGCAATTAGCTGACAAGCAAAATCTCGAAGCTCAATTGCAGGAAACTGTATCGAAGTCAAGTTACGAATCTTTACAGCAGCAGTTGAGCGAAGGCGAAAGTGCGATCGCCGAATTGCAGCAGCAATTAGCTGACAAGCAAACTCTCGAAGCTCAATTGCAGGAAACTGTATCGAAGTCAAGTTACGAATCTTTGCAGCATCAATTCGCCGAAAAAGAACATTTGGCTAACGAATTGCAGCAGCAACTAGCCTCCAAGTCGAGCGATTTGGAATCTTTGCAGCATCAATTGGGCGAAAAAGAACATTGGGCTAACGAATTGCAGCAGCAACTAGCCTCCAAGTCGAGCGATTTGGAATCTTTGCAGCATCAATTGGGCGAAAAAGAACATTGGGCTAACGGATTGCAGCAGCAACTAGCCTCCAAGTCGAGCGATTTGGAATCTTTGCAGCATCAATTCGCCGAAAAAGAACATTGCGCCAACGAATTGCAGCAGCAACTAGCCTCCAAATCGAGCGATTTGGAATCTTTGCAGCATCAATTGGGCGAAAAAGAACATTGGGCTAACGAATTGCAGCAGCAACTAGCCTCCAAATCTAGCGATTTGGAATCTTTGCAGCATCAATTGGGCGAAAAAGAAAGTGCGATCGCATCTTTACAGCAGCAATTCGCTACCGAAAAGCAAAATCTCGAAAGCCAATTGCAGGAAACTGTATCGAAGTCAAGTTACGAAGCTTTGCAGCAGGAGTTAGCAGAAAAGTCAAGTGCGATCGGCAACTTGCAAGTTCAACTCACCGAGTTCCACTCTCTAAAAGATCAATTAAGCCAAAGTGCTGCGAAACAGCTAAATTACGAGGCTTTGCAGCAAGAGTCTCAAGAACAGCTAAAAACAATCAAAGCTTTACGGGAACAGCTAGTTCAAATGCAAGCTGTGGCTGGGATTGGCGAAGCTTATCTCAACAAGTGGCGCCGTCCCTGATTTTCTCATCAGCACGCCACAGTCTAACGTTTCGGGTGCGCCCGGAGCACTTTACCCCTAAAACGTCCTCTAAACTCGGCCTCCTTCCTCTTGTAGCGATAGATTTGAACCTGTCGCTACAAGAGCTTTTTATGGCCAAATATGACCATAATATTAAGAAATATTACAATAAATAAATTATGATGACCGATCGCACCCCTCAAAGCAAATCCAGTCCCGCAGACAGCAAGGGCCGCGTCACGGTAATTGGGGCCGGCATCGGCGGGCTGACAGCAGCAGCCTTGCTCGCCCATAGAGGATACAAAGTATTAGTCTTAGATCAGGCGATCGTCCCCGGAGGATGCGCTTCCACCTTCAAACGCAAAGGCTTTACCTTCGATGTCGGCGCCACGCAGGTTGCAGGCTTGGAACCCGGAGGCATTCACCACCGAATTTTCTCAGAATTAAACATCGAACTTCCCCCCGCCACACCCTGCGATCCCGCTTGTGCGGTATTTTTGCCGGGAGAAACGACACCGATTAGCGTGTGGCGAGATCCGCAAAAATGGCAGTCAGAAAGACAAAAACAATTCCCCGGAAGCGAACCTTTTTGGCAATTATTATCTACATTGTTCCAAGCTAGCTGGAAATTTCAAGGGCGCGATCCAGTTTTACCGCCCAGAAACTTCTGGGATTTCTGGCAATTAATTCAAGCAGTTCGCCCCGATACTTTAATTACTTTGCCTTTCACTTTTATGACGGTGGGAGATGCTTTGCGCTTGTGCGGTTTGGGCGACAATTTGCGCTTGAGAACTTTTCTGGATTTGCAGTTAAAATTGTATTCCCAAGTTGATACCGAAGAAACGGCGCTGCTGTACGCGGCGACGGCTTTAGGAGTTTCCCAAGAGCCGCAGGGATTGTATCATTTACAAGGAAGTATGCAGGTGTTGAGCGATCGCCTGGTAAGTGCGATCGAGCTTTACGGCGGCAAAGTTTTGTTGCGGCATACAGTCGAAAGTATTGTCACCACTAACGGCAAAGCCACGGGCACAGTGATTCGCAATCAAAAAACAGGCGAAGTTTGGACAGAAATTTGCGATCGCATTGTTGCCAACGTCACCGCGCAAAATCTAGTAAAATTGATGTCAAGCGAGCCTGTTTTAGAAACTTTAACAGATAATTCCGAAACAACAAACCAACTGCCAAATCAAATGGCAGGCTACAAACATCGAGTTGATAAATTGCCGCCCGCATCCGGCGCATTTGTGATATATTTGGGAGTGCATGAAAGCGCAATTCCGGCAAATTGTCCGCCGCATCTTCAGTTTCTCTACGACTACGACGGCGAGATTGGTGAGAATAATTCGTTATTTGTTTCCGTCAGTCATGCGGGCGATGGCCGAGCACCGCAGGGAATGGCGACAATTATTGCTTCGTCTTTTACTGATACTCGAATGTGGTGGAATTCCGCTGATTATGAAGGATTGAAGCAAAAATACGCTGAAGGTGCGATCGCCCGTTTGAGCGAATATTTCAATTTGACACCCGAAAAAATTGTACATCAAGAATCAGCAACACCTCGCACCTTTGCCCGCTACACAGCGAGAGATAAAGGCGTTGTCGGCGGCATCGGCCAGCGAATACCAACCTTCGGCCCTTTCGGATTTGCCAACCGCACGCCAATTAAAAACCTCTGGTTAGTCGGCGACTCCACCCATCCCGGAGAAGGAACCGCCGGTGTTTCCTATTCTGCTTTAACTGTCGTGCGGCAGATGGAGGCGGAGTTTTGATCGCAGATCAGAGGGCGGTTGAAACCGCGTCTACACGAACGAAGATCAGATCAGAGGGCGGTTGAAACCGCGTCTACAAAAACAATGTCCGCCTCCGCGGACTCAAGAAAAAGACGGCGGTTCAAACCGCCGAATCTTGAACCCGCGGAGGCGGGTTTTGTCTGTATAGACGCGGTTTCAACCGCCGAGTTTTCTAGACTCTATGACTACTTGATAGAAATCTTTGCGCCCACAGCTTCAAGCTGCTTCTTCAATTCTTCAGCAGCTTCCTTAGCAATAGCTTCCTTAACTGCCTTAGGTGCGGCTTCTACCAAGTCTTTCGCTTCCTTCAGACCCAAACCGGTAATTGCGCGGACTTCCTTCAGAATTGCGATTTTCTTGTCAGCAGGAACTTCTTCCAACATGACAGTAAACTCAGTTTGTACTTCTACTTCTTCAGCAGCAGCAGCAGGGCCGCCCATCATCATCATGCCGCCTACAGGAGCAGCAGCGCTAACGCCAAAAGCTTCTTCAATTTGCTTGACCAATTCAGAAGCTTCGAGCAAGCTCAGAGTCTTCAGTTTTTCTAAGATTTCGTCGGTTGCAGTAGACATTTTTTGAACTCCTAGTTCGATTTGATTAATTGTCAGTTGTCAGTTGTCAGTTGTCAGTTGTGATTTTCTAGTTCGAGATTTCTCAATTCAAAACTCACAATTCAAAACTCAAAACTATCTAAGCAGATACGCTTTCTGCTTCTGCTGGTGCTTCTGCTTCTGCTGGTGCTTCTGCTGCATCGCCGTCTTTTTCAGCATAAGCTTTGAGACCGCGTGCGATCGAAGTAGGAACTTGATTGATACCCACAGCCAACTTGGTTGCGACACCGTTGATAGCGCCAGCAATTTGAGCCATGAGTTGTTCCTTCGACGGCAGATCCGCTAATGCCTTAACATCATCTTGTTTCAGCACCCGTCCTTCCATCACGCCGCCGCGAACTTCAGTCTTCTTGGAAGCTTTTTGGAATTCTTGGTAAGCCTTAATCGCGCCGCCAATATCTTCTTGCACGAACATAAACGCCGACGTACCTGTCAGCAATTCCTGTATCGGCTGCCATGTTTCATTGCCTTCAACAGCAATTCGCATTAGCGTGTTTTTTGCCACTTGGCAACTGCTGCCTTTGGGACGCAAACGCCGCCGCAAATCTGTGATTTCAGCAACAGTTAAGCCTTTGTAGTCGATCGCGATTACCAGTTGAGATTCGCTCAAGGTTTGCTTGAGGTCTGCAATAATCTCATTTTTTACTGCTAAACTTTTGCCCATACTAATTTCACCTCCTTTTAGGATCTCAAACTGCCAATCAAAAACCCCAACCTTATAGCCGGGGCAGAGAATTAAAAATTAAGAATTAGGAATTAAAAGATAGAACTTTTTAATTGATTTTCTTGAGTTTTTATTTCTTCAGCCTCGGCAGGAAATTAAGCACTCGGCACCTGCGGTCTTCAGCTTATTGATTTTTGATTAGGCTATCACCATCCGGCAGACATTAGCAAGGGTATGCAGCAAATCTCGTGAGAGATTTACACAGACAGCCGAAGCTGTCTTTTACTTTCTGCCTTCGGCTTAATTCTTGCTAAGCAGCATCAAGTTTGGTATCGCGCAGAGCACTGATATCGACTTCGATCGATGGGCCCATAGTTGCGGATACGTACAAACTGCGCCAGTAGCGACCTTTCGCACCAGAAGGACGGTTGCGGTCAACAGTTTCTTGCAAAGCATGAAGGTTGACCAGCAAATCTTCCGCTGAGAAAGCTGCCTTGCCAAACATAACATGAACGATGCCTGTGCGATCGGCACGGAATTCTAGTTTACCACCTTTGAATTCGTCGATCGCCCGAGCAATGTCAGTCGTCACTGTGCCGCCTTTTGGAGAAGGCATCAAGCCGCGCGGGCCCAACAACCGACCCAATTTTGCCACCAACGGCATCACATCTGGAGTAGCAATCAGACAATCGAAGTCCATCATGCCCTTTTGAATTTCCTCGATCAACTCTTCAGAACCAGCAATATCTGCGCCGGCATTCAGAGCTTCTTTAACTTTTTCGCCCTTAGCAATCACCGCAATTCTGACTACTTGACCAGTTCCTTTTGGCAGCGATACAGTTGTCCGCAACTGTTGGTCAGTATATTTCGGGTCAATTCCCAAACGGATGTGAGCTTCAGCAGATTCGCCAAACTTAGCGGTTGCTGTTTCTTTCAAAAGTTGCAGAGCTTCCAGCGGTAGGTAAGGTCTCTCTTCAACTTTCTTTTGAAGTTCTTGCAATCTTCGCGATACTTTCTTTGCCATTGTTATTTTTTGGGGTTAGTAGATTTGAGATGTGAGATTTTAGATTTAAGAATTGAGCCGTTTCGGTCATTTCAAATCTAAAACATTTGCGATTCCTAGCGAAGCTTTGCTTCTCCCCCTGAATCGACTTGCGATTTCGGATTTTCGATTTTAGATTTTCGATTGAACTTATCAGCCGATCGTTGCCAATCTAAAATTTTTCCGATTCTGACGATTGATTGCTGCCAACTGCCAACTGCTTTCGGAGTCAACTGACAACTGTCAACTGTCAACTGTCAACTGTCAACTGACTTTAATCAGCGATCGCCACGCCCATGTTTTTAGCTGTTCCCGCTACAATTTTCATAGCAGCTTCAACATCATTAGCATTAAGGTCAGGCATCTTAGTTTCAGCGATTTCTCGCAACTGAGCCTGTGTGATTGTCCCTACTTGCTTGCGATTAGGTTCACCCGAACCCTTAGCAATACCAGCAGCCTTTTGAATCAAAACCGACGCCGGGGGGGTTTTGAGAATAAACGTAAAACTGCGGTCTTCAAAAACCGAAATTTCTACCGGAACCACGAGACCTGCTTGGTCTGCGGTTCTAGCATTGTACTCCTTGCAAAACATCATAATATTGACGCCGTGCTGACCCAAGGCTGGGCCGATAGGAGGAGCTGGGTTGGCTTTTCCCGCTGTAATCGCCAACTTAATTACTGCAACAACTTTCTTTGCCATTAGTTAGTTCTGTTTCTGAACCTGATTGAACTCTAATTCTACAGGCGTATCGCGCCCAAAAATCGAGAGTAAAACTTTGAGCTTGTTCCGTTCCGGGCTAACTTCAATCACATCACCTTCAAAATCCTTAAACGGCCCGGAAAGTACCACAACGTGGTCTCCTGTCGCCATCGATACTTTGACAACTGGTTCTGATTCCTGAGCGTTTCTGAAGATCCGTTCTACTTCCGAATGACTCAGAGGTAGCGGTTTGACGTGACCCCTGCCGCGCCCGTAGCGGCGTTTTTGCTCTGCCCCGACAAAATTAATTACATTCGGGGTATTTTTAATCACCTGCCACGTATCCTCGTCCATATACATACGGATGAGTACGTAGCCGGGGAAAATTTTCTCATCTGACTGGCGCCGGGAACCGTCTTTGCCGACTTTGATCGCTGGAGTTTGCGGAATTTCGACTTGAACGATACGATCGGCAACATCCAAAGTTTGAATCCGCTGATCCAAGTTTGCCTTCACGCGCTTCTCGCAGCCTGAGGCTACCTGAACAGCATACCAGCGAGCCTGAATCTCCGGCACATCTGGCGATGCTGCCTGTCCCGTCGTTTCTGTGGAATAATCAGATTCTTCTGATGCAAAAGTCATGGCCCAAACACCTTTCCTGCGCCCCAGTTAAAGAAGTTATCCACCAAATAGATCAGGCTTGCTGAGAGGATTACCATCAAAAGCACGGCCAAAGACTCGCTAATTAGCTGCTGGCGGCTCGGCCAGACCACTTTGTCGAGTTCTTCTCTAGTTTCCTTAAAAAAACCCGCAGGATCGAACCCAGGCGCAGTCATTTCTTGAGTTTCTTGAGCTTCGTCTTTTTTCGCCACGATCGAATCCCCCTTCCGATTTCAGATTTTAGATTTCAGATTTTAGATTTTGTGAGTGGCTCGCGGCTATCTGATTTTTTGACACTAACCACTTACGCCCAAGTCCAAAATCTCAAATCCAAAGCCAGCACTTTTTTACAAGCTCAACCCATCTAACGGTGTATGTGCCGATCGCCCTCAAAGGCGATCGAGAAGCAACACCGAGCATTTGTTGATGGCCTTTGTTGCGAACCGCCCACAAAAATTAATTCTACCCGAAAGTCTGCGGTTTCGGCTGTTTCCAGCCAATTATCCGGGCGCTTTCGGGCAGAATTAAAATTTTGGTGATTCAGCGCGCCCTGGAGGACTTGAACCCCCGACATCAGGTTTTGGAGACCTGCGTTCTACCAACTGAACTAAGAGCGCACAGGTGAGGTTGCTGAAATTCGCTTAACCTCTAGATTTCTATTTTAACACAGTGCGCTCGGAAATGGGAAACTTTTTTTTGAATTTTTCAATTTCCCATTTTCTGTCTCTCCAAGAGGAAGCTGGGTGCATTCCTACAGGGAGCGATCGAACCGCTGTTTGACGCGAGTAGCTTTGCCGACGCGATCGCGCAGGTAGTAAAGTTTTGCTCTACGGACTTTACCGCGGCGCATGACTTGAACAGTAGCGATGCGGGGCGAGTGAATCAAAAACACCCGTTCCACGCCGACGCCTTGAAACACGCGGCGCACAGTGATTGTTTCATTAATGCCGCCGTTACGCATGGCAATCACAGTCCCTTCGTAGGGTTGAACCCGTTCTTTCGCGCCCTCTTTAATTCTCACGCCGACGCGCACGGTGTCGCCTACGTAAATTTCTGGTAGAACTTTGCTTAGTTCTACCTTGACTCTATTTATTTCTTCCGTCTCGATCGAACGGATTATTTCTGCTGCGCCTTTCATAAAATTTTCCAAAACTCACAATCCCCTATCATATATCGAACTGCCAGTTTTATCTCAAAAAACTTCTATGTTAAATACTTCCTTGGTCGTATTTCTGCAACTCGGGGCGATCGCGATACTAGCTTTGTACGTCGCCGCCAACTTGGGGGCTAACGATGTCGCGAACTCGATGGGGACATCGGTAGGATCGAAGGCGCTCACGCTGCGGCAAGCAATAATTGTTGCAGGCATACTAGAGTTTGCTGGTGCCGTGCTGTTCGGGCAAGGAGTTTCCGAAACTCTAGCAACAGGAGTTGTGAATGCAGAAGTGTTCGCAGACAAACCGCAGGTATTTTTGATCGGGATGGTGTCAGTGCTAGCAGCTTGTGGCTTGTGGCTGCAAATTGCTACCAGTCTAGGTTTGCCAGTTTCTTCGTCTCATGCGGTGGTAGGTGCGATCGCAGGTTTTAGCTGGGTAGCAGCGGGAATTCATGCGGTTGATTGGCCGACTATCGGCAGGATTTCGTTAACTTGGGTGGCGACACCTTTTGCCAGCGGTGCTTTAGCTGCACTATTTTATAGTGGGGTGAAGCATTGGATTCTCGATCGCCCCGATCCTTTATTTCAACTGCGCGAGTGGATACCTTGGCTGAGTGCAGCGCTGCTGAGCGTATTTGGGATAATTGTATTGCCGTCTGTTGTGGATGTGGCTTTGGTGCAGACAGGCGCGATCGACTTCGCGCGCGATCGACTTGGCTGGAATCTGCCAATTCACGATATTGCGATTGCTATCGGGAGTATTGCTGCGATCGGGCTTTCCCTCAATAGCTGGAAAAAGTTAGAGAAAGAAGGTTCGGCAGCGAGCAATGTGCGGGATGTAACAGATAGAAAGAATAAGCAAGAGGAAATATTCTCCCCATCTCCCACTCTCCCCCTCTCCCCATCTCCCACTCTCCCCCTCTCCCCATCTCCCCCTCTCCCTCACTCTTCCATCGAGCAACAGATGGCGAGATTTCAAGTGTTGAGCGCTTGTTTTGTGGCATTTGCACACGGTTCCAACGACGTAGGGAATGCCGTTGCGCCTTTAGCTGCGATCGCCTACATCCAGCGCACAGGCTCCTTTCCCCTAGAAGATTTTAACGTTCCCCTGTGGATTTTAGTCCTCGGAGGCGCAGGAATCGTCATCGGTTTAGCCATTTGGGGTCAAAAAGTGATCGCTACAGTCGGGGAAAACATCATCGAACTGCAACCCAGCGGCGGATTTTGCGCGGAATTAGCCACAGCTACCACAGTATTATTAGCATCTCGCTTGGGTTTGCCGGTTTCCACATCCCACGCTTTAGTGGGTGCAGTTGTGGGAGTCGGGCTGATTAAAGGTTGGAAATCGGTACGCTGGAAAACTTTGCAGTCAATTGGTTCGGCTTGGGTGGTGACAATCCCGATCGCCGCCGGTTTGGGTGCTAGCATTTTCAGCATCGCCCAATGGATTTTAGTTAAATGAACGCGATAGGTGTGTATAGCCTTTCAAGCGAAAGATGAAGTACGACTGGGCATAGGGCATAGGGCATAGGGCATAGGCATCCGTGGGCATACCTCACTTTTTTGAGAACCGCGATAATTTCCTTCTCCAAACAATGCTTTAGCTGTCAAGCCAGCACTTCCATACAGGGCTTTCTCAACTGAATCTCAGTGCTGTTACTAAATTGTATAAAGTGTTTTACGGTGAGTATTAGTCTAGAAACCACAGGCGTTGCTGGGCAAATGATGCCGGAAAAATAAACACTTCGGCTTAGTCTGAAATATTCAGGCTTTGGCGATCGCTTTTCATTCAGTTAACAGTTGATGGTTGATGGTTGAAAAAGAAAATCAGTTGATAGTTGATAGTTGATAGTTGACAAAGGAAGTCAGAAGATTGGAGTAATGAATCGTCTGATTTTAAGCTCTTCCGATCGCGCTTGGGGCTTTAAACCAAATTCTTATCGTAAAGCAATTGTCAGAATTTTTAGATGCCAGATCTGTTGCCCTTGGAGAATGGGATGTGTTAGTTTTTTGATGAGACAGGTTGCTTTTGAGGGTGCGATCGCCTCTTCAAACTTTGGCGATCGCAAGATCGGAAATTTTAATATCAAAAATCCGGGTGCAAGAGTGTGTGAGAGACTTGGGCCCAGAAACCCGGTTTCTAGCCATTTAATGCTCAAATTATGCCTTTAGGGGTGAGGAGTCTCGGCCCTACCCTCAACTTTAGTTGTCGGGGGAAGAGGTTATCCGGCTGGCGAGGCGGGTGAGTTAGAGGCGAGAATTACCCGGAGCAATCGGTGCAGAGGTCAAGCTGTAGTATGATTTCTAATTGCACAAAGTGTTCTTGGGGCGATTAAGAGCGGGATAGCTTCGCTTCACGCAATTTTCTAACATTTCTAGCTCAGCGACTACCATAGATTCAACAGCGTCCGCAATCTTTGAGACCAACTCACTAGAACTTGCGACCTGATGCAGCCAAAATACTTAAGAACACTCTCTCGTGCAGTTTAAATTAGAGGTTATAGGCTAATGGCGAACCGGAACAGATACTCGCCAAAAGGCGACGCAGGGGATGCACAATCAGCAGAACAAGTCCTCAACTCAGTGATGCAGGAACTGGACGCTTTGCATGAAAATGTCAAAGGTCAGTTAAACCAGGACATTACTCGGCTGCAAACTGAAAAAAATCACCTGATTGAAGATATTGAAGGCCTCCGGGAGCAATATCGCAAATTGCAGTCTCAGCAAATGGAATCTCTGTCTGGGCGATACATTCAGCAGCAGCAATTGTGGCTGAAGCAGTTGGCTCAAATTTTGGCTCACAATTTGCAGGATTTGTTGGTGCAGCGGTTCAACGAACTCAGCGCTAACTCGGGCCATTCTCTCAGCAGCCCAATTCCCAGCGGCGAATTCCCCATACCCATGCCCCCTAGCAACTATGACGAACGGGCCTCGGAGTTATTGGCGGCGCTCGATGAACGGATAGATCGCAGTTTCCAGATGCTAGAACAAGATTTGAGCAGCTATGAAAGCGAGCTATCCATGCGGCTCAACAACATGAAAACCCTCGAACTCCAAGGGGAAGAACTGCTACAAAATCTCGTCAACCGCATTCGGGAAGAACTCGTAGAAGAAGAATATCTTGACAATCCTTTCGATGCTCAAGATTCCTATCCCGAGGAAGCAACTAATTCTATCCGCCCGCAAGTTTTGCCGCCAACACCTGCGGATGCGCCGCGGCAAGCCTTTCCACAGCCTTCAGCAGCGCCTGCGGCAGTCGCAACAGCCACTTCTCAAGTGCAAGCAGGTTTGATTCTGGCTTTGTCTTCGGCGGTGGTATTGTCGCTGTTTAATGTTTGTTTGAGAATTCTAATTAAAAGCAGAAATCCTCGGATGATTTTTGGCGTGTTTGAGCTTGATGGGGTGGTGACTCGGGGTTTTGGAAATTCTCTGTTGATTTTGTTGATGCGGCTGATCGTGGTGATGGCTTTGATGCCAGTATTGGCAACATTTCTGTATCCTTCTGTCTGGAAAGATCTTAAACGGTTTTTCTACTCGCGCGATCTATCTTTGTGGAGCAAGGTTTTAGGAAGCGCATTTTTTCTGTTTTTGTCTCAGGTTTTGATTTATTTGGCGATCGGCAATATTCCGGCGGGGATTGCTATTACAATTTTCTTTATTTACCCGATCGTCACCGTACTGGGTTCTTGGTTCTTGTTTGGCGCTCGTCCGAGTACGATCGGCTTTTTGGCGATGTTGGGGATTACCGCAGGTCTGATTTTAGTTGGATCGCCGAGTTTTGCTGCGCCAGCTCCTGGCGGTGGCAATGTCGAGGTAGGAGTCGCCGCTGCACTGGCTTCTGGGATTACCTTTGCAGGTTACGTATTGCTAACTCAAATGGCCGCCGGCAAACTGCACCCGATTCCTTTTAGTTTAGTTAATTTCGGCGCGATTTTTGTATTTTCGTCCCTGAGTTTGTGGGTACCGCTGTCAGAGAATCTGGCTCCGAAAATCGACCAAAATGTTTGGCCTGGTTTGATTGTGGGAGGCGTTGTTTTAGGCGTACTGACACTATTTAGCTATCTTTTGAACAATTTTGCCATCCGGTTCGCGGGGGCAGCCTTAGCGTCAGTAATTGGCACTTTGGGCCCGGCGATGACAGCACTCTTCGGGTTTATAATTATCAATGAAAAGTTGCAGCCTGTAGCAATTCTCGGCATGGCTGTGGTGACATTGAGCGTGGCTGCGATGAGTGTAGAACGCATGGTAGCTCCTCAGAAAAAGGCTACTTAAGTTCAGTTGACAGTTGATAGTTGACAAAGGAAGGAAGAGGATTGGAGTAATGAATCGTCTGATTTTAATTTCTCCCTACAAGGAAGAGCCTTTAAGCCAATTCTTTCTGGTAAAAACTGCTGTTGGTAGTGAGGACTTTAGTCCTAGGATTTTGAGGAATAAATTCCTCACTACGAACTTGTTTTATAAAGTGTTTGTAGCGGGGAATGCGAGTCATCCCATTTTGATTACTAATTAGGGCTTGCTGAAAAAGTCAGAAAACAGCATTTAGAAAGATGAGTGAATTTGAGATCGCCTCGACAATATAAGTTGTGTTAATTTTATGATGGC
>NZ_JAEQCF010000166.1:0-5179 GCF_020738625.1 Microcoleus sp. PH2017_09_SFU_O_A | reverse complement strand
AAATTTGGAGATGTTCCAATTCCCAATCAAAATCCCAGAAATCATTTTCGGCTCCAATCTCGCATTTTTTCTCGTCTCATACCCTGATTCAGCAACGCCTAAAAGGCGTGATTCCCGCGCCTCCGTGGCGGATAATTATCGTACCGCCGCTAGCATCTCCTAGACTTCCAGCCGTAGAGATGCTAGCATTGATGCCGTTTCTATCTATAAACGAATTGGGCGATCGAAAAAAATTTTCAGTCAAAATCCCAACATTTCCGCCCGTACCCGTGCCCCGACTCTCAGCATTAATTTGACTGACAACAATATTGCCAGCACTGCTGCGGTTAATCGCCCTGACATCGCCCGCATTTCCCCCAGCAGAAGAGTCAATTTTTCCAGCATTAATATTGCCGTTAGCGTCGAGCAAAATATTGCCTGCATTACCATCTGCCGAAGAATTGATATCACCAGCAGTGATATTAGTGCCAGCATTCAGATCGATATTGCCACCATTGTTAGGGGAAGTCGAGTTAAGATTCTCAGTTTTAATTTCTCCCTTCTCGCTGTACAAATAAATTCCTGCTGTCCCTTGGAGATTTTTTGTAGTAATTTCTCCCTTCTCGCTGTACAAATAAATTCCGGCGTCCGAGATAATATTTTGAGTGGTAATATTATTAGTTGTAGCAATGTCGATCGCGGCGGTAGATTTGGGAATATCATCTTGAATATTGATACTGTTGAGACGAGTCACATTGCCGATCGCACCGCCAAACTGAACAACTCCATCCTTGGGTTGAACCGTGAGATTGTGTGAACCATCAACAGTAGAACCAAAAGTAATGTCGCCAGTCTCCATAATTCTGACAGAGAGGTCGTTAGACAGTGTTACCGGAGCAGCAAACGTAATATTATTGCGGTTAGTTTCGATAGTTCCGCCCACAGTAATACTATTTGCCTTGACATCGATATTGCCGCCAGTGACAGTAGTGCTGGGAGCAAAAGTGCGGGAATTAATACTAGATGTCGCCACAGTTCCCTTAGCATCTATCGCAATATTTCCACCTTTGCCACTTCCCGCAGCAGTAATCAGCGAGCCAGCAGTTGTGTCAATATTACCGCCGCTTTGAATGCGAAGATTGCCGCTATTTGCATTGAATCCGCTTAATAATAAAGCTCCGATTCCGGCGGTAGTGATATTGCTACTAGCTTCGAGGGAAATATTGCCACCGCTGTTACCGCCGATCGCATTTATGATGCCGCCAGTCGTATTAATGAACCCGCCGCTTTTCAGGGAAATCGCAGCGCCCTCTTGAACGCCAATTGCTTGGATAGCGCTGGTGGTAATATTTCCTTTAGCATTTAAAGTAACTGTCCCACCTTTGTTAGTTGTCAGGTTTTTATCGGAACCATCATAACTTGTAATTAACTTACCTGTAGTGATATCGCCATTCGTATTTGTGACACCAATACTTCCACCCTGTAATTTACCGGAAACTAACAAATCTCCTACATTAATATTACCGCTGACAGTAGATAAGGTAACGTTACTGCCATTGCCCTTAGCAGAAAGACCTGTAATTGTTGTTCCTGCGGTTGATGTTTTGATGCCCGTGGTAGCTTGAAGCGCGATTTTGCCAGCAGCTAGATCGCCCGTGGTGTCGATCGCGCCCGTATTGATGAGACCGCCGCTCGTAAGTGCGATCGGGCCGCCGTTTTGATTCGCCATGACGCTGAGATTGCCAGTCGTAATATCGCGATCTGCATTTAAGGTAATTGAGCCGCCATTTTCCGGGTTAAAAATTGTATCATTTCCTGAATCCTGAGAACTGGTTGCATTTAATTTTCCTGTAGTAATGCTACCATTCGTGGTGGTAAAATTAACACTACCACCTTGCAATTTACCGTAGTTTAATACATCACCAGTTCTAATATTTCCACTGGTAGAGATAGTAATATTACCACCCTTGCCGTTGTCTGAAGAATTATTGATATCGCCAAACTCAATCTTGCCATTTGCGCTAGTAATAGTAATATTTGCACCATCAGATTTTGAATTTTGATAACTGAATGCTGATATCCTGCCCACAGTAATGTCACCCCTTGCCTGTAAATTTAAAGTACCAGGATTGCTGAGAGAAGCACTCGTGTCAGTACCTATGTTTATTGGATCTCTTAGGGAAATAATAGAACCCTGTTCGCTAATGATGCTAACGTTACCGCCATTGCCAGTAGGTGTTAATCCAGCAACGCCCCCCGCAAAACTCTCTATACAAACAGAGGCGTTAGGACAGTTGATAGAGATATCGCCTTTTGCTTTGAAGGTAATGTCACCCGCTCCACTCGGTGAGAAAGCTCCTATATATCCTGTAACAGTCAAGGTGCCACCTGCATTAACACTAATATCAGCGCCCTTGCCATTAACAGAACTGACTATACCACGAAGTTCTCCTGTTGAAATATCTCCTCCAGCAGTCAAAGATATAGAACTAGCATCACCATTAAAATTACTTACATCAATTCTTTCAGTTTTAATATTCCCTGCGGCTTGCAAAATTACAGGCCCAGTTTTACCAGATAATGAAAAGAACTTAGTATCGGGAAATGTCTGAATTTGGGCTACTCGAATATTGCCGCCCGATCGCAAAATTAGCGATCGCGAACTCCCCAATATAAATTCATCACCTGTAGTAGCACTAGCCAAAGTTGCATCTGGACTTGTGATGTTAATATCTCCAGTAAAAATAATATTTCCCGTACCCGAAGTTGTATCTACCTTGAGAGATGCACCCGTATATGCCCCAGAAACCACATCCCCATTCTTTACCTGTAAACCCGAACCCGTTAATACAACTTGTCCTTGAGAATTAACTGTCACTCCGGTTGCACTTCCCTCACCACCCATCAACAACTGCGGCAAAGATGCAACTGGCAACACCCAATTTTGAGGCGAACTTCCGGCTAAAGATTGCGGTTGTATCTCCAAACTCAATAAGTTTCCCGGCTGACTAATTCTGACTAAATTTTGACCGGGTACAGCCGCAATAGTAATATTGCCTCCCGGTGCAGAAAGTTGTCCCGTACTCAAAATAGTGCCACCCAACAAACTTAAACTCTGTCCTTGTTTCACAGCCAAAGTGCCTAAATTGATAATTCCTCCAGGCTGTTGATTTGTAAAAGCAAAAGTATTCGGATTTCCCACTAATTTAGTATAATCATTAGTACCAACTGCACTAAACCAGTTATTGCCGAAACCAATTCCTGTAGCAGTAGTCGCGGTGAAAGAACCGGGAACATTTAAGCTGGAATTTGCACCGAAAACAATCCCCGCCGGATTCATTAAAAATAAGTTGGCATTGCCGCCCGTAACTTGAATTAAGCCGTTAATTATGGAAGCATCGCCGCCGACAACTCGCCCTAAAATATTGCGGATGTTGGAATTTGAGATAAAGTTAGCAGTTTGTCCTTGAGTTAAACCAAATTGTTGGAAACTGTGAAATAGATTTGTACCGTCGCTGGATTGTTGGCCGCCTTGGATGTTAAATTGGTTGCCACTGGGGGTGATTTGAGTATTCGTGCCGTCAGTGTCGGGGGTGATTTGGGCTGTGGCTATTTGGGATGGGGTGAAAAGTCCTGTTTCCCAAGTTGCTAAGGTGCTGAAGGAGAGGAATGTTAGGAAAAATAGATTGTTTTTGTCCGCTGATTTCATGGTTTTTGTTAGTAGATGATATGATGATAACCGAAATATATGATACCCAACGACAATTATAAAAACCCGCCCCCACCCAGCCCAAAAATTAAGAATACATTGAATTTAACCATGTGGCGGGGAGGTTTTTGGGGGTTATTGGTTGGGTTGGGGCGGGTTTTTGAGATAGTTTGTGAGTGACAAATTCGGTGGCGAACCCGCCCCTACGAATTTGGGCATAAAATACGATAAAGAATATTTTATCACCATCCTGTAGGGGCGGGTTCACCGAATTATATGACACCCAACGACAATTATAAAAACCCGCCCCCACCCACCCAGAAATTAAGAATACATTGAATTCAACCATGTAGCGGGGAGGTTTTTGGGGCTTATTGGTTGGGTTGGGCGGGTTTTTGAGATTGTTTGTGAGTGACAACTTCGCTGGCGAACCCGCCCTTACGAATTCTGTTTTTAAGATCGTAAATTCATCAATAATACATTTTTACTGTCTAATTTAATATTGATTCTCTTGGAATTGCAAAACTTTTTAGATGGGTACATTTCATCGGTTTCCCACTTATACGGATTGTTGATAATATATTCCTGAATTTTGGCAAACGTTGTCTCATCGCGAATAATATGTTCGTAATAACCCCTTTGCCATACCTGGATTCCTGAAACACGGCGTAGTTGATTGATACGACTGGAAGAAAATGTTTTAAAACCTCTCACAATTTCCGATAACCCATGACGTTTATCCTGATTTTCTATGATGATGATTCCATGAAAATGATTCGGCATAATGACAAAAGAATCTAATTCTATATGAGGATATACTGTCTTGAGATTAAACCAATTAAAGTTGACTACTTCACCGTAACGGCTTAATAGCATATTTTGTTCTTCAATGTCACCTAATATACACTGACGTTGCCAAATACAAATTGTCACAAAATATGCACCAGGTTGGCTGTAATCATATCCGGGGAGACGAATAGAACGACGATGGGGGCGGGTTCACCGAAATATATGACACCCAACGACAATTATAAAAACCCGCCCCCACCCAGCCCAAAAATTAAGAATACATTGAATTTAACCATGTGGTGGGGAGGTTTTTGGGGGTTATTGGTTTGGTGGGGGCGGGTTTTTGAGATTGTTTGTTGGTGACACAATTAATGGCGAACCCGCCCCTACGAATTTGGGCATAAAATACGATAAAGAATATTTTATCATCATCCTGTAGGGGCGGGTTCACCGAAATATATGACACCCAACGACAATTATAAAAACCCGCCCCCACCCAGCCCAAAAATTAACAATACATTGAATTTAACCATGTGGCGGGGAGATTTTTGGGGGTTATTGGTTGGGTTGGGGCGGGTTTTTGAGATTGTTTGTTGGTGACAAAATTAATGGCGAACCCGCCCCTACGAATTTGGGCATAAAATACGATAAAGAATATTTTATCATCATCCTGTAGGGGCGAGTTCACCGAAATATATGACA
>NZ_JAEQCF010000045.1:0-81245 GCF_020738625.1 Microcoleus sp. PH2017_09_SFU_O_A | reverse complement strand
GAAAACAACGTAATTTCAACGGCCCACTCTTCAACCCGCGGAGGCGGGTTTTGTCTGTATAGGCGCGAATTCCATTCGCCCGCTCTTCTGGCATTCATTTCACGCCAAAATCAAAGATTATGACGTGAGATGAATTTCCGAGTTAACAGCTAAGGAACGAAAATTTAATAATTTAAACAGCTCCTACAGTCCTCTCTCCTATACTCTGGGAAGTAAAAGGAGGCAGAGCCTGGTAACAAGCAAGTCGATTAAGTTATTAAATTGCCATTCCTAATCACATCGGCAAGTCCAGCAATCAGTCGCAGATTGTCCGCCCGATCGCGCACGGCGACTCGGAAAAATCGATCGCCCAACTCAGGAAAACTCAAACAATCTCGAATCAAAATCCGGTGTTGTTGCAACAGACTTTTTTGAATTGCAGCCACCGACACCGACGACTCAACTAACAAGAAATTAGCCGCCCCAGCCATTGGCCGCAAACCGGGTAAATCAGCCAAACCCTCAAACAGCTCTCGCCGAGCCCCAGGCAGCCAATCCCAAGTTTGCCGCTCAAAAGCAGCATCTCGCACCATAGCAGCAGCCGCCGCCGCAGCCAAGGCATTCACAGGCCAAGGATCGCGCAGCAACTGCCAGCGACGCAGGATGTCGGGATGGGCGATCGCACATCCCATCCGCAGTCCCGGCAGAGAATAGAATTTGGTGAGCGATCGTAAAATCACCAAATTCGGAAATTCCTCAACTAGAGCGATCGAACTTTGCTGCTCTGCTGGCGGTAGAAAGTCCATAAAGGCCTCATCCACCACCACCATACCCAACTGCTCCAAATAAGGCCGAATCGCCTCCCTACCGAAGAGCAAACCCGTAGGATTGTGAGGGTTGTTTAGCAACAAAGCTCGATCGGCGCCGAGAGCAAGAGGAACCGGGAGAGGGAAAGAAGGAGAGACAAGGGAACCGTTAGAAACCGATAAATCATCGCTTACCAATCCGTTTCCGGTTCCAGCATCCAACGATTTGAGATCCAACCCAGATGTTCCACCATTCTCAATTACTTGTTTGGGAACAGGCAAGATGCCTGTTCCACAAGAAAATTCATCCCTTGTGGAATGGGCATCTTGCCCGTTCTTGACAATGGTGCAAGATGTGAGATCCAAAGGACAATCGAGCACCTGCGCGCCGAAAGCCGAAAGAGCTCGCCAGTAATCGCCAAAAGCCGGAGTCACCAAATAAGTCGCCTCCAGCTTCGACAAATCCCAAGCCGCCCAAGTCAACAATTCCGCCGATCCATTCCCCGGCAAAATCCAATCCGGATCAACATTCAATGCCTCACCCAAAGCAGTCCGGAGCTCTCCATAATCCGGGTCTGGGTAAGCCGTGAGACTGCTCAAATGAGCTTGAATCGCAGCCAGGGCAGACTCAGGAGGGCCCAAAGGACTGATACTGGCAGAAAAATCGAGAATAGCAGAGGGAGGGCAGCCAGCCAATGCGGCTGCCCAAGCTAAATTCCCACCGTGTACAGGTCTAATCAAGACTCAGTTCACCAATTAAATTTTGGGTTCTTTCGGCGGTGCAACTCTGTCCTTAAACAACTTACCTGCGGAAAATGCAGGAACTTTAGTTGCCGGGATTTCCATCTTGTCGCCAGTTTTGGGATTGCGACCCTCCCGGGCCTTGCGTTCCCGCGACTCAAACGAGCCAAAACCGACCAATGTCACCTTGTCGCCGTCGGAGACAGCTTTCATGATTGCTTCCAAGGCTGCACTCAAAACGGCATCTGCCTGTTTTTTCGTGACACTAGCATTTTCGGCCACTACATCAACCAATTCACCTTTGTTCATTCAGAACTCCTTCTGGGATTTGCAAAATACGTTAAACAGAGTTCAACTATTAGCTGTGAGTTGTAACTGTATTGGAGTTTGGGTTGAGAGCGTTTGGGTTATCCCCTATTACTCCAGCCCGCTTCCCCAATTAAGAACTCCTGCTGAATACTAATTACCCTAGGGTAATTGGTCAGAAAAGGAATTTTTGTTTTTAGTTGCTGAAAACCCGACAGCATCTAATTTTCACTGCATTATTCTAAAGTCTTGCCGACCCTTATGGATCGGTGGAACCTTTAATTTATATGGATTCGGACAATTTTTAGAATTAATACCTAAATTTAGGTAAAAAAATACCTCTTTGGAGAGAAGATTTCTTGCCTCCGTGGATTTGAAATTTGAAAATAAGTAAAAATAGCAGGAATAAAATGTCATTTGTCAAGGGTTAAACAAAACTTTTTTTCCTGATTCCTGATTGCTTCTGAGAGAAAGAAGGTGAATTAAAAGGAATAAAGTCTGAATTGTCAAGGGGAAAAGAAATATTTCTTTTCCTCGAACCTCTTCTCTCTTCCCATTCGTGTCACCAATCGCCTAAAAACCTTTGTATCTCTATCTCTCGTTTATAGCCGAGGCCCGATCCCCCTAAATCCCCCTTAAGAAGGGGAGTAGGGGTTGACTTTGAGAAGAATCCTGTCCCTCTCCCCGGATAGTCGTTTGTATCTCTCGTTTATAGCCGAGTCTCGATCCCCCTAAATCCCCCTTAAGAAGGGGAGTAGGGGTTGACTTTGAGAAGAATCCTGTCCCTCTCCCCGGATAGTCGGGGGACTTGGACGACGCTCTTCTCTCCCGGATAGTCGGGGGACTTGGACGACGCTCTTCTCTCCCGGATAGTCGGGGGACTTGGACGACGCTCTTGTCCCCCCCTTCTTAAGGGGGGTTAGGGGGGATCTAGACTCGGCAAATCGTCAGACAGCAGACCGGCACGACTTTTGACCTTAAGTTGACACCTCTTCCTTCATCCCGATGCCCTCTTTGCCCGATGCCCGATGCCCGATGCCCCATGCCTACTGTCTGGGCTGGACGGGTTGACTGCGCTGCAACAGTTGGCGGGCGTCGGGACTGATGTTGTTTTGGTAGCCAAAGTTCGATCGATCGCTATCGTCCAAAATCTGGGGAGTCAGCAATACAATCAACTCTGCCCGCTGGTTATCCTTAGTGGTGCTCCTGAACAGCGAACCGATAATCGGCAAATCTCCCAAAATCGGAATCTTGTTTGCTGTAATCCGTTCTTCGTCGCGGATAATCCCCGAAACAATCAAAGTTTGACCGTCCCGCAGGCGAATTAGCCCCGATTGCAACGATCGCTCGCCCAGCAGCGTTATCTGATTGGTGTTCGCGCCCGTGGCCAGATCTCGAGTGGAGCCCGGTGTCCTGATAATCGGGTTCACCCGCAAAGAAACAAAGCCATTATCGTCAACCCGATCGATCGCCACCCCCAACTGCAAACCGGCCTTATCTTTCACTGCCGTCGTGGTTGTGGTACTTGTATTTCCCGTGGTCTGCGTTTGCTGAGTGATGTTAGTAATTATCTCATCAGTAATATTCACATTCGCCGTTTCTCCTTCTTGAACCACCAGAGTTGGATCGGTGAGGATTTTGGCATTCCGGGTTTCAATAGTTGCCTGCAACGCCGACAGGAACCTCCTCGGATATTGCAACAGCGGGAACAGGGCGAAAGTCGCACTGCCACCCGGGCCAGGCTCGTAAGTTTCAACCCCAACTCGTCCGGGGTTACCAGTAATTGCTGTCGGGCGGAGGAACACCCCGCCACTGTTAGGTACGTTGATTAAATTGCCATTCCGATCGTAGGTAGGAGTCCCTGTTAGAGGCACGTTGATTAAATTGCCCCTCTGATCGTAGATAGGCTCCACGGCTCCTATGGGGTTGGGGACGATCGGCGGAGTCGATCGATTGTTGGGATTGTTGACATCACCGACTGTAGCCGGCCGCAAGCCACCAAAATTGAGACTTGCTACTCCGTCCTGATTGACAAAGAAATTGTTATTAATTCCGAAAGAGAAACTGCTGCTACTTCTGTTGTTTCCCAGCAAGTTGACATCGATCACCTTGACGTTGACAGCCACTTGACGGCGGCGCAAATCTAGCTGAGTCAAGAAAGCTACCGCAACATCAACTTTGCGCGGATCGCCCACCAAAGTGATCGAATTGAGCCTCGCATCCGCCAGCACCGACAGTCCCCTCAGCAAGAGCGGCCCGTTGCCATCCTTGGCACCAATTGCCTTAATGTCCGGTTCCCGAATTTCCACATCCCGCGCCGTATTTCCCTGGCCCACGGTTTGAATAGTCACCCGAGTAATGGGGAGTTGAGTTTCTGCACCTTGAGCACTCAAAAAGTTAGCTGCATCGGTAGATCTGACTTGATTGAGTCGCAGCGTCCGAACGATAATATTGCGCGAGTCCAGAGGCAAATTAGAACCGACAAAAATCGTGCGCCCGACGCGGTTGGCTTGCAGCCCGCTGATCCGCAGCACGTAGTTGAAAACATCTTGCACCGACTCATTTTCGATGTCCAAAGAAATCTTCGGCCCTTCATCGGCGCCTCCTGCTGCTCCCGGTGCGGCCGCCGGAGCGGCTTGGCCTGGTTGGCCGGGGGCCCCGCCGCCTGTAAAAGCAATGTTCAATCCCGCAGCCCTGGCCAGCAGAGCTAAAACGTCGCGGACTGGGGCATCGCGCAGCACCAAACGGGGGATGCGTTCTCCCGAACTCAGTTCAATACTTGCCCCAGCCGGCGCGATGTTAGAAACTGCGATATCTCCCAAGGGCGGCGCTACAGCCCGCGGCTGGAAAGACGGAGCTTGATTGTTCTGAGATTGTATTTCGCTGGGGAGGGGCGGGCGATCGTTCCTAGTAATAGTAACTTCGGGATTTTGCAGCATCACGCCCGGGGTTTGCGACGTGCGGACGGGGGCCGGCCGGGAAGTTGTTGGGCTCAGCGGCAGTCCTGGAGGTGGCGGAGGTACATTTTGGGCTTGGTTTAGCGAGGGCAATGCAGCCTGTGTTGCTGGGGCAGACTGCGCTGTCCCGCCCTGTCCGGCAACGGTGAGGACGATGCTTTGGCCTTGTCCGGGCACAAATTGTCCGTTGGGAATTCCGTTGGTTCCTGCCACTACAACGCGGATGCTGTTAGCTTCTACCTGGGTGATTTCTACTGAGGAAATGCCCGGAGCTGGGTTATCTTGCCGGAAGCTGTTGCCTTGGCGCAGGCGGAGCTGGGTGTTGGTAATCGTGGCTTGGTAGGTATTGCCGCTGTTGATGCCAAAAACTTGCGGGCGATCGCCCTTTTCGGTAGCTAGGACAATATTTACGCCATTATTAGCTTGACTTACTTGCACTCCTGTGACTTTAGTCGGCGCTGCCGAGACTGGCGCTTGGGCGAGCATAACTCCGGCAACGCTGCTCAAGAGTCCTCCACTTAACCGTAGATGCTGTTTCACGTTCTCTCCTCTACACTTTATTATTTATGGGCATGGGGCATGGGGCATGGGGCATGGGGCATGGGGCATGGGGCATGGGGCATGGGGCATGGGGCATGGGGCATGGGGCATGGGTTATTAGTTATTGGTTATTGGTGAGGGCCTACTAATGTCCAATGCCCAATGCCCCATGCCCTGGGAAGGCCGATGCCCACGGAGCCCTATGGGCACATCATCTTACTGAAACGAAGGCTATATCTTCTCGATTCGAGCCTGTGTTTGAAGGAAGAAGTTAGAATGAATTCGGCAAAAAGCCTAATTTTAGATTGCCATATATTTTTGTTCGCGGCATTCATATTTTGGCGTTCTATCTTCTACCTCCTGCTGAAAAAGCAACTTTCAAAAAAGAGCTAATATCAGCAATAATACGGCTACTTAGCAGCAGGACTTGGAGCCGGAGTTGGCAGTTTTTCTTCTTGCTTTAACGGCAGCAGCGCGTGCAAGTCAAAAGCCGTTTTAATTTTAGTTTGTGGCTGCTCCACAGGGACTATTCTTCCCTTCAAAAAATCTATTTGCATAGACTGAGTTGATGTTAGCAATTCAGATTTCAAATTCCTCACTACCAACAGCGACTGCATCAACTCCAAGTTACGCATGAAATTGCGGGTTTGAGCGAAACTGCCTTCAAACTCTACCTTATATTTTTTGCGTCTGAGCTTGCCAGCCAGGGACGGCCCGAAGGACGTATCGCTGAGAATATCAGGGTCGGGAGCTCCCGGCACGGGTGCTGGTGCTCCTGCTGGCGGGACATCCGGCTCAAATTTGGTAATTTTAGCCTTGAGGTCGTCCCCTTGCACGCCGGCGTTGATGCGATTAACCAGTTGGTTCATGTCAAGCAGCAGCGTGTTAGATCCTGCGTCGCTAGCAAACATTGCCGTCACGTTGGCCCGGCGCTGTTTGGCTTCTTCTTGCTTTGCTTGTGCTTCTGACTTTTTGAGAATTAGAGTTTGCAATTCGACTTGCGTTTTCTTGCTGGCGGCAATTTTTTGTTTAATTTCGTCGCTTTTTTGGAATTCCGGGAGTACGAACTGGGAGCCGACGTAGCCGGCTATTCCGAGGCCGAGAACCGCGATGCCTATTGCTTGGACTTGGGGTGTCAGCTTAATGCCAAATATTTCCTGAGTCCCTGCTTCTTCTGCTTGTGCCCCGCTGGGAATAAACTCTGCTGTCATGGTTTTTTCACCTCTGTTTTTTCTGGTTCTAGCACTCCTTTTTCTTGAAGTGTTTCTATCCGTATTGCTAGCCCGTCTGCTTGCTTGCTCCGCAGCTCGGGGAGCAACTCGGAGGCGCCAGTCGGGCTGAGCGTTGTTTCAATTTTATATTCCACCACCGGCCGCAGTTTGGGAAGTTCTGCTGCTGCTGCGTTTGGGTTCCGCACTTGTAATTGCGTGGGGTTGCTTTTTAATGTGGCCGCTACCAGTTTGGTATCGGTGTTGAGGAAGAAAGGAGAGCGCTGGACTAGAAGCATAAAGTCGTTAACTTGAGCAAAGGTACTGGCTATCCCTGAAATTTGTACTTTTGCCGCCTGTGGCGGGGCGACTGGGATAGGAGCAGCCACCGGGGTGGGGCTGGCTGGGGATGGACTCGCGCCGGGGGATGGACTCGCGCCGGGGGATGCGGCGGGAGTTGCCGCGGGGGGAGGGGGTGCTGCTGCAACGGGGGCGGGACTGGGGTCGATTTGCTCGATTTTGGCAATTTGCAGTCCGGCGGGAGTGCGGGCACTCAGGTCTTGCAGCATCGCCGACCAAGGTTTAATTTGGTCGAATACTCCGGCTAATGCTTTGTATTCGGCGGTAACTTTGTCGGTTTCGGCGTTGATGGCTTTGATGGCGTTGGCTTGAGTGCTTAACCTTGCCAGTTCTTGTTCGATGTTTGCTTGTTCTGTAGCCAAGCTGCTATTTTGGCTGGTCGCCCACCACCAGGCGCCCATGACGGCGGCATTGAGACCCAAGGCAAACAGCCCCGCCCCAATTAGGGGCAGTTGGTCTTTGGCTCCCCCGGAACTTCTTCTAGCTGAGCTTTTGGCTGCTGTGACTGGTTTGTAGTCGGGGCGATCGTTGAGAAAATTAATATCTAGGCTGTACATGGCTTCACTGGATTTTATAGCAGAAGGAAGAAGGAAGAAGGAAGAAGGAAGAAGGAAGAAGGAAGAAGGAAGAAGGCATGAAAGGCTTGGCTCAAGGTAAAAAGAAGGAAGAAGGAAGAAGGAGGAAATCCTGTGGAAGGTGCAATCTGCCGCATGGTTTGAGCAATTAAGAACGTCCCAACCGTCTTGGCTGTTGCTATAGATTTTAATTTGAAATTTTAGATTTTAGACAGAGCGCCAGATTGCCGGTATAAGTGAAGGATTTATTTAGGGAAGAAAGAAACAACTTTCTGCCTTCTACTGAAGGAAGTGGTTGCTTCTACCTCCGATATTCTACCTTTTACCTTTTACCTTTTACCTCCAATATTCTACCTTCTGTATCAGGGGGCTTCTTTTTGCGGAAGAAGCTTTTTCCTAAAATTCTCAAATCTGTTTTTCTATTATCTAAAACTCTTAGGTCACATTACCTCCCTGAGTCCTAAACCTAAGGCTACTCCTAAGCCTGCTCGCTGTTCTGGGCTAATTTCTTCGCTGATTTCGAGTCCTAGGGTTTCGATTGGGTCTACTTGAGATGCCGGCAAGCTTAATCTTTGCATGAAAAATTCGTCAAGTTTGCCGATCGCAGCTCCTGGCCCTGCTAGCAACAGTTGCGCTACTTCGAGTTCTTCGCTCTGGTTGAGGTAAAAGTCTACTGAACGGCGCAGTTCGTCTGCTAGTTCTCCCAATACTTTAATCATCGCATTGGTGCCGGGATTGGTGTCTCCCGATGCGCCCATTGTGTCTGTGACTGGTAGGGTCATGCCTTGCAGTTCGCTGGTGTCTCTGGTGGGAGGCAGGTTCATGGCTTGGTTGAGGGCGGTCTGGATTTGGTAGGTGCCGATCGGGATAGTACGGTTAAATTGCGGTATGCCGTCCACTACTATAGCTAACTCGGTACTGTCAAATTCTATGTCGGTGAGGACTGCTGCTTCTTGGGAGGAAAATTGTTGCAGTTGGTCTTTGAGGGTGCGGATCAGAGCAAAGCTGGTTACTTCTAACACGTCTATATCCAGTCCGGCTTCTTTGAAGGTTTCGATGTATGTATCGGTAACTTCTCTGCGGGTTGCAACTAATACGACTTGCACTTTTTCTACGCCGTCGTCATCTACAAATAGGCCTATTTTTTGATAGTCTACGTCGGCGTCTTCTCTGGGAAACGGCAAGTACAGCCCTGCTTCTGCGTTCATGTAATCCCGGAGTTCTTCTTCGTTGAGCTCTGCGGGAACTGGAATTAGCCTGATCACGGCTTCGCGGCCGGGAATGGCGGTGGCTACTTTCTTGGCTTTGATTTTGTTTTCAGCCATCAGGGTGCGTATTAGTTCTGCCATTCCCGGCGGATCGACTATTTGCCCTTCTTGTATGATGTCTTCTGGTACTTCCATTGAGGCTAGGAGACCCAATTTTAATGCCTGAGCTTTCTTTTCGATCTGAATGATGTTGATGCGATCTGGGGCTATTTCGATCCCGATTCCAGGCTGGCGTGGGGAAAGTAGACCTTTGAAAAAGTTAACCATAGGATTGGGTCGTCGGTAATTGGTATTTTTTTATGTTGTACGCTTGCCAGCCTGATTGGGCCGTTGGCTGTTGGAAGATTGGTTTCCAACTCCCGCCGATACTGCGATCGCTGCGATCTCGGTATCCCGCCTGATTCTGCGCTGCACAGTCTTTGTGGCGCGATCGCCAGTTTCGATTTTATGCTATCCAATTTACTTGACAATAGCTATTCTGTTGCGAATGTCAACAAATTTAAACTCGATCGACCGAAAACCTGCCGGTTATGCAGCAAAACCGACTCTCTCCCTCCCGGGCCCGCACACAAAACTCTGGCGCTTGAGCCCAGGAGGGCTTTGGGAGGGCGATGCTTGTTTTCTCCTTAGCTAACCTTGAATCTCAAAATTTATTTCTATGAAACGTAAATCTTGGCAACTGTTCGCTGTGTTTGGGCTGGTGGGGCTGCTGCTGGCTGCGGTGGTAAGTTGCAGCAAGCCGGCTGTTAATTCCCAGGCCAAGAATGCGGACGCGATCGAGTTTTGGACTATGCAACTGCAACCTCAGTTTACTGAGTATTTCAACAAGACGATCGCCGGTTTTGAAGCGGAAAATCCCGGAGTGAAGGTGCGCTGGGTGGACGTGCCTTGGTCGGCGATGGAAAGCAAGATTTTGGGGGCTGTGTCGGCGAAAACTGCGCCGGATGTGGTGAACCTGAATCCTGATTTTGCTTCGCTGTTGGCGGGGCGCAATGCTTGGCTGGATTTGGACTCTCGGATTTCGCAGCAAGTGCGATCGAGCTATCTGCCAAATATCTGGAAAGCTAGTGTACTTGAGGGCAAGACTTTTGGCATTCCTTGGTATCTTACAACTCCGGTAACTATTTACAATACGGATTTGTTTAAAAAAGCTGGAATTACCAAGCCTCCGGCTACCTATGCCGAGTTGGCAACTGTTGCAAAACAGGTAAAAGAGAAAACTGGTAAGTTTGCTTTTTTTGCGACTTTTGTACCGGAGGATTCGGCGGAAGTGTTGCAATCTTTCGTGCAGATGGGTGTGCCTTTGGTGGACGCTCAAGGTAAGGCTGCTTTTAATACAGCTAAGGGCAAAGCTGTTTTTCAGTATTGGGTTGATTTGTACAAGGGCGGGCTGTTACCGCAGGATGTTTTGGTGCAGGGACACCGCAGGGCGATCGAGCTTTATCAAGCTGGAGAAACTGCTTTGTTGGGTTCCGGGCCTCAGTTTTTAAAGGCGATCGCCGAGAATGCTCCGAGTATTGGTGCTGTTTCAACTGCTGCGCCTCAAATTACCGGAGAAACTGGCAAGAAAACTGTGGCAGTAATGAATTTAGTTATCCCTCGCGATAGCAAGCGGCCTGATGATGCTGTCAAGTTTGCTTTGTACGTAACTAATTCTCAAAATCAGTTAGCTTTTGCGAAGGCTGCTAATGTTTTGCCTTCCACGATTGAGACTTTGCAGGACGGTTATTTTAAGAGCGTTCCTGCCGATGCTGCTTCGAGCGATCGAGCTAGGATTATCAGCGCTTCTGGGTTGGACAAAGCCGAGTTGTTGATTCCGCCTCTCAAGGATGTTAAGAAGTTGCAAAAGGCAATTTATGACAATTTGCAAGCAGCAATGTTAGGCGAAAAACCAGTAGAGCAAGCTGTCACTGATGCGGCGGCGGCTTGGAATCAAAGGTAGTTTTTTATTAAAGCTGGGGCAACTTTTTTTTTAGTTCGCCCCTTGCTTTTTTTTGCAACTTGACATATCATTAAATAATGGAAATCCGTGTCGCCATATATATAAGTAAATATCAGCATTAAAATTATCATCCTAGGTTCGTAGTGAGGACTTTAGTCCTTCTTTAGTACAACTAATATTATCGTTTCCGGTTGTATGGTCAGGTGATTTAACCGCAGAGAACACAGAGGACACAGAGAGAGAGAATAGAGATCTGAATGCAAGACGATGGTATCGGATTTGATATAGATTGCTCACGAGAAACCCGTGCGATCGCTCCTGCATATAAGTTATAATTAAACTAGGTAATAACTCCGACGCTACCGCAGGAGGCAACTATGCAAATTAAAAACAGCAATCCAATGGGAAAAGTTTTTGCCACTCTGACAATCGTTAATCGAGCCGACCAAATTCGGGCAGAAGATGGGACGATTCTAGAAGACCAAATTCGGTCGATCGTCCTCAAAAACGTATTGGTGGACACAGGGGCTACTACCTTGTGTCTGCCAAAAGAGGCGATCGCCAAACTGGGACTAAAACTCCTCAAAGAAGTAGACGTAGCAACAGCAATGGGTATTGGCAAAGCCCGCATTTTTCAAGATGCTAAAATATCAATGTTTGACCGGGAAGGCACTTTCGAGTGCTTGGAGTTACCGGGAGGTAATGATGCACTTTTGGGTGTCATACCTTTAGAATCATTGGGATTGGAAATAGACTTGCAAAATCAAATCTTGAAACCTTTACCCATCAGTCCGACTGAAACCTATTTAACGATTTTGTAGCGCTAACCCCCATTTTTGAGACGGTTGTGCGTTGACAAGTGCGATCGTTTTTCTCAATTCAGCAATATTGTAGCGTTCGTCAGCGAGGGCCCTAATTTTCAGGTGGGGAATCAGAAGTGGCTGATGCACCCTACTATTTTATGAAAACTAATATTATCGTTTCGAGTTGTATGGGAATAATTTAACCACAGAGAACACAGAGGACACAGAGGGAGAGAATAGAGATCTGAATGCAGGTTATGACAATTTGCAAGCGGCAATGTTAGGTGAAAAACCAGTAGAGGAAGCTGTCACTGATGCGGCGGCGGCTTGGAATCAAAGGTAGTTTTTTATTAAAGCTGGGGCAACTTTTTTTTTAGTTCGCCTCTTGCTTTTTTTTGCAACTTGACATATCATTAAATAATGGAAATCCGTGCCGCCATATATATAGGTCAATATCGGCATTAAAACTATTATCCTAGGTTCGTAGTGAGGACTTTAGTCCTTCTTTAGTAAAAGTAATATTATCGTTTCGAGTTGTATGGGAATAATTTAACCGCAGAGAACACAGAGGACACAGAGAGAGAATAGAGATTTGAATGGAGGACAATGGTATCGGCTGAATAAGTAGGGCTAGAAGTTATTCTAGTTGTCAAGGCAAGCCCAAGGGATGAAGAGAAGACTTTAGTTGGTGCATTTAGCTTTTGGGGTTTTCAAGTCCCAAAAGCCTTTCGACATCAATTATGCAATCGCCCCTCTTGACTTGTCAAGACAGTATCTACAGAATTTGGAATGGTTTTTGTGAAGCGAGCCCCAACCGACTACCAATTAATATGAGGATATTTCCATTCGTAATAATTGGGAAACACAAAATTAGTAAACGAAACCGAAATACTCACATCCAGGGATTTTACGTGATGCCACCAACCCACAGGAATAAAAATAACTTCTCCCGGTTCCAAAATCACCTCAATGATTTTCGCCTCTCTGTAAAGCGGATACTTTTCGTAGTCAGGATTTTCGCCGTCAACCTTGCTGAAAACTCCGACATGATTGTAAAGTAGAGGTGTTTGCTGCGGACAAATCAACTTAATTAATTTGCGTCCCGATACCTGTGCTAAAACTAAGTTAACCGGGTCGTGGTGTAGCGGTGTAATTGTACCTTTCGGGCCAAACCAAAAGAAAATTCTGCCTTTGGTATCGTCGGGAGTCAGATATTCTGGGAAAATTTCAAAGTCGTTGAATAGCGGTTTAAATTCCTCTCTTTCCAGAGTTTGGTTGTTAGCAACCATGTAGCAGTCGTTGCTAGGGCCGCCGTTGACGACCATATCTATATATTCGCGGAACTGAACGGTTTTTTTGTGGTTGTGTATCTTAATTTCGTAATCCGGGTCAGAATTGCGGTTGGCTTGAATTTCCACCTCTGCATCGCCGTATTTTTCCTGCAAATACTCTGGCGTCCACAACTGTAAGGCTTTCCAGTTGTGCATGATGTTGGTAATAATTACCGGAGTGTTTTTTGCGTAGTAATTTTCGAGAAAATACTCTCTAGAAAGACTGCTTTTCCGTTCGATTGTGCCAAACTTGGAAGAGAGGGCTGCTAATTGATTGTTGATGGTTAGTTGCGATTCCAGTTTCTGCAATAACTGTACGTAATGGCTGCCTGCTTGGAAGTACGGATGAGAGGATATGGCTGTAACTTCTGCGGTTGCTATTTCGGCATCAATGCCTGTATTTATTAGGCCTTGAATGATGTCTGCATCTGGTTGATTTAATAATTTGTTAGCCGCCACCCACTGTTTCAGATTGTCGGGGACTTCGGGTTTGCTTGGCGCTGCTGCGAGTAGATTGGGCAAGTTTTGTGTCAGCCATTCTAGATTAACCTGTTGTTCTTCGGTTAGGGTAATCCGCAAAGGGGGAAGTGTGATGGTTAGGGGTTGGGTGTCAGGCATGATTGGAGTGTTTTGTTTTGGGGTGGTTTTGTTTTGCTTGAAGTTGCTTAACTAATATAGCAATCTGGTTGGATTTGTGAATGAGTTGTTTTATAATCTGCGATAATAAACAGGCGAGACGCCTGTTCCACGGGCGCTAATAAAGAGAGAGAGGGTTGCTATCACTATTTTAGCTTAATGAGTGTTGGCTGTTTGAGTTTTCTGGGTGCGATCGCTTTTGTCCGGATTTTTTTGTTAATTTTAAGTTAAGGTTGCAGATTTTTTATCCATTGGCGGGTTCCGAAATATTTGCAGGAATCGGAAGCTGTCTTCGCTGCGGCGCTTAGGGCGTTTGTAAAGTTTTTTTGTAAAATGTAGTGACAGAAAGCGCCGTGAAAGATGTCGCCGGCGCCTAATGTGTCTGCGGCTTGTATTTGGGGCACTTCTACACTACCAAAACTGCCTTTGCACAAGTATTGGATTGGTTTTTCGCCGCGTGTGATGGCAATGTTGGGTATTCCGGCTGCTGAGAGATAAGCAAAGACTTGTTCGGAATTGTGACAGTCTGGCGGGTGAAAGTTATCCGAACACACAGCCCATTCAACGAAGGGCAATATTTTTTCTAATCCGGGTTTCCAACTGCCGCCATCGAGGACGATTGGAATGTTTTTTGATTGGGCGAGTTGAGCAATTTCTTGGCTGGCTGGGATTTGATGTCCGTCAAACAGTATGATATTAACTGATGTTAAAATATCTCGGTTAATTGCTTGGCTGTCAACCTGGGATTTAGTAGCATTCACTGAGATTACTGCCCGATCGCCCGTTGCTTGAGTTACGATAATCGAAGAGACTGGCGGAGAGTGCGATCGCCCTGGCTGCAAATCCATTATCCTGACATTGTACTCTGCTAAGTCTGCACGGATTAATTGGGCGATCGCGTGAGTACCGAAAACTCCCGCCAACACCGCCGCATTCCCCAAACCGCTAAAAGCCACCGCAGCATTTGTCGCCGGCCCGCCCGCAGCAATGGTAGAATCAACAGCAACAACTTTCTGATTTTCCCCCGGAGGCTTGGAGGCTAAATAAATTAAATCCAAAGTCGCCAATCCCAAAAACAATCCAGTCTTCATAATCTGTCTGATATTTTTTCTTGTGATATTGGTTCTTAAATCTGTGGCATGGGCGTCCCGCCCGTGTTATATCTGCGGTTAAAAATAAAAAACATCAAAATGCAGCCAAATCCCAATACAGGAACACTGTACATTGTCGGAACGCCGATCGGCAATCTCGAAGATATGACATATCGCGCCATCCGAATTTTGCAAACAGCAGACTTCATCGCCGCCGAAGACACGCGCCACACGGGCAAACTTTTACACCACTTTCAAATAAAAACGCCCCAAATCAGCTATCACGAACATAACCAACACCAGCGACTCCCGGAATTAATCGATAAACTGCTGTTAGGAAAAAGTATCGCCCTCGTCACCGACGCCGGAATGCCGGGAATTTCCGACCCCGGATACGAATTAGTCAAAGCCTGCGCCGATGCTAATATTAACATTATTCCGATTCCCGGCCCGAGCGCTTGTATAGTTGGGATAAGTGCATCGGGATTACCTACAGACAGATTTGTGTTTGAAGGATTTTTACCCACCAAAGGTCAAGAACGCCAGCGGAGTTTAGAAAGTTTGCAAATAGAATCGCGCACTATTATCTTATACGAATCTCCGCACCGATTGCGGCAAACTTTACAAGATTTAGCAAACACCTTGGGAAGCGACAGACAGATTGTACTGGCGCGGGAGTTGACTAAAATGCACGAAGAATTTTGGCGCGGTAGTATGGAAAGTGCGATCGAACTTTACACCACACGCGAACCCCAGGGAGAATTTACTCTAATAATTGGCGGGCTGCAAACAGACGCACCAATTTTTTCAGAAGACGCCATCAAAGCCGAATTGCAAACATTAATCGCAGAAGGCATAAGTCGTTCCCAGGCCAGCCGCCAACTCGCGCAACAAACATCCCTCCCCCGCCGCCAAATCTACCAACTAGCCCTCACAATTGGCGACAACGAATCACCAGAACAACCTTTAGAAGACTTGTGAATAACTCTCTCTTCTCCTTCTCTGCGCCCTCTGCGCCCTCTGCGGTTAAATAAAAAAAGCTAAATAATCACACTAATAAATTCTATGGTACGCGGAAACTACGATCGCCAAAAACCCTATTTACGCAACCCCCACATCAACAAACCAATCGCCGAAATCTATGCAGACTTAGACGCCTTTAGCTGGGAGATATTTGAAGACCAACCCCACCGCTTCGATACAGTCAGTTTCTACGTCTTGCTTCCCCCGCTGTTTTACGAAGGAAAATTCATCAAAGGGATTTACTTCAGCGAAGGAGTCGAACTGATAAACAAACTCTTTCCCCAACTTTCCTCAGTATTTCATTCCTTCACCTATTCCCCCGGAACGTCCTACTCCTGGGCACCCGTAGCCGACGCTTACTCCAGTTTATACAAAAATCCGCAGCGAGCCAAGTGGTTTCGCGAAACATATCCCGATCGCGCCAACAAACCAATCATACCACTGCAAGACACCGACTTCATCAACGAATACTTAATTTCCCCTCGCAACGTCCCCGCCAAAGACATCGACCTCCTCGCCGTCGCCCGATTTTCCGAAGAAAAGAACTTGCCGATGATTGCCAAAGCCTTAAAAATTTATCGGCAAAAGTATCCGCAAAAACTCATAAAATTAACAGTTGTCAGCGGTCACGACTTTGATGTTAATAACTTGAAAACTCTCGACGAGAACGCATTAAAAGAATTGCACGAAGTTGAAACAATTTTAGGAAATACCTCCGACTACATCAACTTACTGCCGCGAGTTGACTACTATCAAGAAATCCCTAACTATTATTCGCGGGCACAAGCATTCGTCCTGGGTTCCCTTCTCGAAGGCAAAAACCGGGGAATTACCGAAGCCATGAGTTGCAACGTACCAGTAATTTGTTTTGAAGAATTCAACCAATACGCCCGAGGAAACTCGCCCGTTTTCCCGGAAGGTGCGGGTCTTTATTCCAAATTTGACGCGGAATCCTTAGCGGATACGATTCATACAGTATTGCAAAATCAAACTGAATTCAAACCGCGATATCAGTATTTAAAGCATTGCGGTCGCAAGAACTTTTTCAATACTTGCCTTGACAGTTTTCCCTACTACCAGCATAACATTCCCGACTACAAAACGGGAGCGGGATTTAAGAATTTGTGGCTGGATTTGGCCGTGCAGCAAAATTATCAAGTCAGCTTGGATAGTTTTTTGTATGGAGGTTCTCCGCTATCTCACATTCGCGGGACAAATGCGATCGGGCAAAATCTCGGTGAATTAACCAAGTTTTTAGGCTAATTCCCAATTAATTATGTAGGGTGCGTCAGTTGGGTTTGTTTGATGATAATCGAGTAAATTAAATCTGACTCACCGACTTAAGATGTAATTCTTGATACTAAAATCTAAAATCTAAAATCTAAAATCTAAAATCTAAAATAGTATTAGGATGTCACTCAGCAGGAGAAACACAGAATGCACGACTTAAAAGTTGTCATTATCGGTGCCGGAATTGGTGGCTTAACTGCCGGTATCGCCCTCCAACAAGCAGGTTATGAAGTTGCAATTTACGATCGCGTAAAAGAACTGCGTCCAGCAGGCGCTGGTATCTCCATGTGGTCGAACGGCGTCAAAGTTCTCAACCGCCTTGGTTTAGGCGCAAATATGGCGCAAATTGGCGGAAAAATGGAGCGCATGGAATACCGCACCAAAATCGGTCAACTGCTAAATGACATCGATTTAATGCCGCTAATTCAACAAGTCGGTCAGCGTCCTTATCCGGTGGCGCGCCGTGACTTACAACAAATGTTATTAGCAGCTTTTAAGGAAGAAGTCAAGCTCGATCGCAAATGTATTGCCGTGGAAGAAGACGCAACCGGAGTAACTGCAATTTTTGAGAACGGAGACAAAGCGCGCGGCGATTTGTTGGTGGCTGCTGACGGCGTTCGCTCAATTTTGCGAACCCATGTATTGGGCTGCGAAGTACAGCCGAAATACGGCGGTTATATCAATTGGAACGGGCTAGTAGCGGCGGATGAAGCACTAGCGCCGCCAAATACTTGGGCGATTTATGTCGGTGACTGCAAGCGCGCCTCATTAATGCCCGTAGCGGGCGATCGCTTTTACTTTTTCTTTGATGTTCCGTTACCCACAGGAACTCCCGCCAATCCCGACAATTACAAAGCCGAACTTAAAGAACATTTTGCAGGTTGGGCCGAACCAGTGCAATTGTTGATAGAAAGATTAGATCCCAATACAGTCGCCCGCCCGGAAATTCACGACGTAGGCCCGATCGACTCCTACGTTCGCGGTAGAGTTGCTTTGCTGGGAGATTCCGCCCACGCTACCTGCCCGGATTTGGGCCAGGGAGGCTGTCAAGCCATGGAAGATGGACTCGTACTCAGCAACTACCTTTCGACTACGAATTTAGGCGTAGAATACGCGCTCAAACGCTACGAAACTGAGCGCAAGCAGCGGGCGAATGCAGTTGTCGAAAAAGCGCGCCAGCGTGCCGAACAAATTCACGGCAAAGATCCGCAGGTGACACAACTTTGGTACGAACAACTGGCTAAGGAACAGCCAAGTGATGTCACAGATGCGATCGCCAAAGTCATCATGGCAGGGCCCCTACACTAGCACAATCTTCTAGCGGGAAAATCAATCAAAAATTAGCATTTAACCTTACAATAATGTCAGGCAAACTTACTACTCACGTTCTCGACACAGCCCGCGGCTGTCCGGCGGCAAATATGTCGATCGCCCTGCAATCAATTGACCCCAACTCCGGCGCCAAAATCCTGCTAAAAACTGTAACAACTAATGCTGACGGCCGCACCGCTGCTCCGCTACTATCAGAAAACGAGTTCAAACCGGGAATTTATGAATTAGTCTTTGCTGTTGGCGAATACTTCGCGCAGTCCGCCGAAAATTTGCCCGATCCGCCTTTTTTAAACAGCGTTCCAATTCAGTTCGGCATCGCCGACCCAAGCTCACACTATCACGTACCGCTGTTAGTTTCGCCTTGGTCGTACAGCACCTATCGCGGTAGTTGATTAAACAGTTGACAGTTGACAGTTGACAGTTGACAGTTGACAGTTGACAGTTGACAGTTGACAGTTGAGGGCGCAGTGTTTATCGCGGTAGGGTGCATCGCCCATAGCAGTTCTCAAGAAAGTGAGGTACCCTCTCAAGCTATTACCAATTACCAATTACCAATTTGTCAACTGTACCTCATCTATCTGAGAAAGGCTATATATTTGTAAATATCCAAAATTGTTGGAGCGACGCACCATGCTTTAACTAAAGAGGGGAGATGTCAAATAATTAATTTAAAATTAAAAAAACCATGTTAGTCACAAAACAACCTGTTTTCAAACGCTTCTGGTATCCCGTTATTCCCGTCGCCGAATTGTCAGGCGAACCAAAACCTTTTGTATTATTAGGTCAGCCGATCGCACTTTGGCTCGATTCTGAAGGCCAACCCGCAGCAGTAGAAGACCGCTGCTGTCACCGCACTGCTAAACTTTCCCTGGGAAAAGTTGTCAGCGGCAACATTTCCTGTGCTTACCACGGCTGGACATTCAACTCGTCAGGAACTTGTGTCAGCGTTCCACAACAGCCAAACGGCTCGATTTCTGGCAACTACAAAGTAAAATCTTATCAGGCTTGCGATCGCTACGGATACGTTTGGGTTTGTTTGGACGAACCAATCGCCGAGATTCCCAATATTCCCGAAGCAGCAGACCCCAACTACCGCCAAATTCACGAATTTTACGAACCTTGGAATTGTGCGGGATTGCGGGTGATGGAAAACGAATTAGATATGGCTCATCCTACTTTTGTACATACCGCAACTTTCGGCAGCGAAGAGCATCTCACGCCCGATGTGATGGAGTTTACAGAAACAGAATGGGAACTGCATTACCGAAGTGTTTTGGGTGTCGCTAATCCCGCCGAACAACAGCAAAACTTAAACATAGAGCAAGCTGAAACCGTGCGGACAATAGACGGAATTTGGTTTCTACCGTTTACCGTCAAGCTGCGGATTGCTTACCCAAACGGACTCGTTCACATCATCGTCAATACCATGACTCCGATTGACGATGCGACTTCTCAAATGGTGCAGTTTTGCCTCCGGAACGATACCGAAAATGAGGCAAAAACCAGCGATATTATTGCCTTCGATCGCGCTGTTACTTTAGAAGACAAGCGGATTTTAGAAACAACAGATTGGGACGTACCGCTCGACATCGCCCAAGAGCAACATATGCTGACAGATAAGCCGGGAATCATCATCCGCCACAAAATTGCTGCACTTCTAAAAGCCCACGGCGAAGTCGAACAAACTAAAGTCAGTTGACAGTTGACAGTTGACAGTTGACAGTTGACAGTTGACAGTTGACAGTTGACAGTTGACAGTTGACAGTTGACAGTTGACAGTTGACAGTTTGTAGATGTAGGGTGCGTCGCCATCGAAAATCCCTAAAAAAGATCGACAATCTCACAGCGACGCACCTGACCAACTTCTTTGGTAGCAATATTTTTTAGAAATGGTATTAATTAATTTAATTAGCAATGCAATACTCTCTCATTGAACTCAACGAAATGAGCCAGGAGACATTTACAGAAGCCTTGGGCGCGATTTTTGAACGCACTCCCACAGTCGCCCGTTGCACTTGGGACGATCGCCCTTTTGCCTCCACAGCCGACTTGCGCGCTAAAATGGTAACAGTCGTCAATTCCATGACTGGGGAAGAAAAATTAGCATTAATTCAAGCACACCCGGACTTGGGAAGCAAAGCAAAAATGGCTGTAGCATCGGTTAACGAACAAGCCGGCGCAGGTTTGGATCGGCTATCTGTCGCAGAGTTCGATCGCTTGCAATCCCTCAACCGATCGTACCGCGAAAAGTTCGGTTTTCCCTTCATTGTGGCGGTGAAAAACCAGACAAAAACCAGCATTCTTGAAGCATTTGAGCGCCGCCTCAACAATTCCCCAGAAACTGAAATGCAGCAGGCTTTAACAGAAATCTATGAGATTGCGCGGTTTCGCCTTGAGTCGGCTATTGGGAAAGAGGATTGAAGTCCTCACTACGTTAACTGCGGGAAAATGCCCGCAAAAATGCCGTCAGAATTGCTGGCACTGTACCAATGCCAAACCACAGCGCAAACAGTGGCACTAAAATGCTACTTTTGGTACAGTATTGAATCCAAGTGAGGCTCATGTCTAAATTTTTATATTTCCAAATCCTAGTGACAGCAACGCCAGCACTATTTTGTATTAGCCTGCTGCATTCTCCGGCAAGCTCTGCTGCGGAAGTTTCCTATAATAAAACTCAAGAAATAATAGCCTCGCCAGGCGACTTACCGCTGGTTGATGCCGCCCAGTCACAAAGTGCGTTAGCGAAGCCCTCGAAGAGGATCGCCCAAATTGAAACAGCGGCAAATCCCGCATCAACGCCAGAAACAATCGCTGATGCCAAACCACAAAAGCCAGAAAAAGCCGAGAGTATTTCCCTCACAACAAACAGCGAAAAAATAGCAGAGATTTCTCAAACCAACGATGTCAACCAGACAAATATAACATCCGAAAAATCCGCTAGATGGCCAGTTGCGCTAGAGCCAAATTCCACAAAAACAAAGCCTGCACAAACCCTAGAACTAACTGCCGATATTTCAGCGAAACCAACAACAAACAAAGAATCGGAAGTCGCCGCAACTTCCCAACCAAATAATCTGCAACCGACAGATACAGCAACTCAAGAATCCAGCGAATCAAACGTCTTATCAGAATCAATTCAAACCCCAGAAAAACCAGCGCCGACAAACATCACCCAAATCCAAGCAGACAGCTTAGAAGCAACCAATCCTTCCGCCTCGCCGGAGATGGAACAAGTCACATCAGTTTCTCAACTCAGCGACGTTAAACCCACAGATTGGGCATTTGGCGCGCTGCAATCATTAGTAGAACGCTACGGCTGCATAGCTGGATATCCCGACGGCACTTATCGCCCAAATCGAGCCATGACTCGCTACGAATTCGCCGCCGGTTTGAATGCGTGCCTCGATAAAGTTGCTGAGTTGATAACAGCAGGAACCTCGAATTTAGTTAAAAAAGAGGATTTACAGAAACTCCAGAGACTACAAGAAGAATTTGCCGCAGAACTAGCAACGCTGCGCGGTAGAATCGATGTATTAGAAGCTCGCACGGCGAATTTAGAATCGAATCAATTCTCAACTACCACAAAACTCAATGCGACGGTTTGGTTCAACCTCACCTCAGCATTTCCGACTGGCGATATCACCGCAGAACGCAGCCGCACCGCCCCCGGAAGCCCGTTTGCTGCCCCAACTCGCGATGCTAACAATCGACCGACTCGCGTTGAGCGCGGGCAGCCTGAAACTACTTTTAGTTACTATGCTTTCCTGACGCTAAACACTTCGTTTACTGGCAAAGATTCCCTGGTAACTCAGTTGGTTTTCGGCAACGGCAACTCGCCTGCAAACGAATTAGTTTCGGCGGGCTTTTACAACTCGTGGGGAAGTCCTTTTTTAGATCAAACTGGTGCGCCAACGGCTAATGCTGTGGGAATTCGCGAGATGTCCTACACGTTTCCCGTCGGAGATAAAGTCCAAGTTGCGATCGGGCCGCGATTGAATTATTATCGATATTTTGATGGCAACCGTTTCACATTTTATCTGAAAGGGGCAACGAGTTTTAACTCGAACGGAAGTACACTGTTAAATGCAGTCGATCGCGGTTCTGGTGCTGTTGTCAGTTGGCAAGTTGCCAAGCCGCTGAAGTTGACGGCTGCTTATATGGCTGAAAATACAGAATTTTTGAATCCTGCTGTATTTAATACTGCTAGCAATCCCAGGGATGGTTTGTTTAACAGTTCCAACACAATGACAGCGCAGTTGGAATACGCCCCCAGCAATTCTTTCAATCTGCGGCTGATTTACGCGCGATCGAGCCTCAAACCTTATAATGGATTTATTGGCGGTGCTGTGGGCGAACCGCTGCCTTACGGTTATGCGGATGACGGTTTTGGGGGAAGAGTTAGAGACTCCGGTGCTGATACTTTTGTGGTTAATTTTGATTGGTTGTTGAGCCGGAATTTTGGTTTGTTCGGGCGGTATTCCTACGGCCAGCTTGAGGTAAATCCGGTAAATCGCGATCGCTCTGGCGGAGACATTAAAGTACAATCTTTTCAAGTTGGCATTGGATTTCCGGATCTGGGAAAAAAGGGCGCGCTGGGTGTACTTTCATTTGTGGTTCCCCACGATTATATCTCGGGTCGCAGGTTCTTGCTCTCGGGCGGCGGCAATGGAGGTACTCAGTACGAGGTAGAGGGTTCGTATTATTACCCGATTACTAATAATATTGCGATCGTCCCGGCATTCTACGCTATCTTTAATGCCAACAATTTTGATAGCAATCCCACCGTGTTTGTGGGCAATCTTCGCACTCAGTTCAGCTTCTGAGCGAACAAGCAAGATGCCTGTTCCACAAGGAATAAATTTTATGGTGGAACAGGCATCCTGCCTGTTATTGAGAATGGTTGACAAACCTCTAATGTGCTGTATGATTAATAATGAGTCAGCCAAAGTCATTTAATATCAATTCCGGCTGCATCGGAATTATTAGCTGCCAAAATGAGGAGACGGCTTGGCCTTTGTCCCTACAATCAATCTGGGGTAGGGACAAAGGCCAAGCCGTCTCCTCTATATCATTCCGGCGCAGCCGGAATTGATATAACATAACAACCTGAGATATGAGGCTGAATCAACAATCTTTAACAATAGCAAACCAACTCTATTTAAAACTTAAGGACAACTGACTTTGGGTCTTTCATTTCGCGCGATTCGCCGCACTCAATCTCTGCACGAACAGACTTATCAAGCTCTCCGAACTGCTATCCTGTCGGGGGAATTAGTGGCTGGAGAACGCTTGATCGAAACTCAACTGGCAGATATGCTCAACGTCAGCCGGACTCCGGTGAGAGAGGCTTTGTGCGAACTGCAACGTGAAAATTTAGTTACGGCAGATCCGCATCACGGATTGCGCGTCGCTACGCTGTCGATCGCAGATGCAGCAGATCTTTATGATTGTCGGATTGCTTTGGAACAGCTATCGGTAGCCGAGACCTGCCAAAATGCGACACCGGCTCAAGTTCAACAATTGGAAGCGATTGTGTTGCAGGCAGAAAGTACGACATATTTGCGATCGGGCGAATTGACAAATTATCAATTGCTTTACGCTGACTGCCAATTTCACCGCTTGCTAGCCCAAAGTTCCGGCAATCCTTGGTTAGTAACTTTATTAGATCAGGTATTTGACAAAATGATATTAGTGCGGCTTCGCACGATGGAATACAATCCCGGAGTATTGGAAATCCGCAGCGAACACCGTCGCATTTTTCAAGCTGTCATCGAACAAAATCCCGTCGCAGCAGCCGCAGCAATTCAAGAACATTTAATTGCCAGTAAAGCGCGGGTAATTAAAGAAATTCAGGAGATAGAAGGGAAACAGTTGACAGTTGACAGTTGACAGTTGACAGTTGACAGTTGACAGTTGTTAATCAAAAAAAACTGAAAACTGATAACTAACAACTGTAGTTCGCGATCGCACTTGCGCCCTCAGAAAACAGTTGACAGTTGACAGTTGACAGTTGTTAATCAAAAAAAACTGAAAACTGATAACTAACAACTGTAGTTCGCGATCGCACTTGCGCCCTCACAAACCCGGTTTCTTACTATATTTCTCGTTCCCGAAGAGCAAAACTCGTAGAAACCGGGTTTCGACGCACCGATGCGTAATCAATGAACAGACAACAGTCAAGTGTCAACTCTTCTCTAAGCAACCGGGCAAGCTGTCCACTGCCAACTATCAACTGTAAACTATAGCAATCCTAATTGATTTTCTAGATCTCAAAAACCTGAAGATCTTACTATACAAGGAGTCGAGGAAGACAAGCGGGCGTTGTTTTGTGAGAATCAGATCGGATTACTATATCAACTGTCAACTATCAACTGTCAACTGTCAAC
Organism: Microcoleus sp. PH2017_09_SFU_O_A; assembly: GCF_020738625.1. Classification (NCBI taxonomy): domain Bacteria; kingdom Bacillati; phylum Cyanobacteriota; class Cyanophyceae; order Oscillatoriales; family Microcoleaceae; genus Microcoleus; species Microcoleus sp. PH2017_09_SFU_O_A. The sequence continues at coordinate 56,671 of NZ_JAEQCF010000045.1, read as the reverse complement.
TGTTATATATGCCAGTAAATTATCCGCGAGACTTAATCGGTTACGGGCAAAATCCCCCCGATCCTCAATGGCCGGATCGATCGCGCATAGCACTGCAATTTGTGATCAATTACGAAGAAGGTGGAGAAACCTGCATCCTGCACGGCGACGGTTCTTCGGAAACATTTCTGTCAGAGATTGTCGGCGCCGAACCCCTATCGGGACTGCGCCACATGAATATGGAATCCTGTTACGAATACGGCAGTCGGGCCGGTTTGTGGCGTCTGCATCGGATGTTTACTTCTCGGAAGATACCGGTGACTGTTTACGGCGTGGCGATGGCGTTAGAAAGGCATCCCGAAGCCGTTGCAGCGATGTTGGAGGCCGATTGGGAAATTGCCAGCCACGGCTACCGCTGGATTGATTATAAGTATTTTGGGGAAGAGGCGGAACGGGAACACTTGCACAGGGCGATCGCCATTCACACGCAAGTTACCGGCAGCCGTCCCCTCGGCTGGTATACGGGACGCACGAGCCCGCACACCCGCAAGCTAGTAGTGGAAGAAGGCGGTTTTCTCTACGATGCCGACAGCTATGCGGATGACTTGCCTTACTGGGTGTACGAGTGCGATCGGCCTCACTTGGTAATTCCTTATACTCTTGACAATAACGATATGCGGTTTGCGACGAGTCAGGGGTTTAACTCTGGGGATCAGTTTTTTGCTTACCTACGCGATGCTTTTGATTTACTCTACGCCGAGGGCGAGATTGCACCCAAAATGATGAGTGTGGGGCTGCACTGCCGCTTGACGGGGAGGCCTGGGCGGGCGGCAGCTTTGGCGCGTTTTTTGGATTATGTACAGCAGCATGAGAGGGTTTGGATATGCCGCCGCATTGATATTGCCCGACATTGGCATGAATATCATAAACCGATGGTTTCTAAGAAGGACTGAAGTCCTTACTACGAACCTGGGAGGACTGAAGTCCTTACTACGAACCTGGGAGGACTGAAGTCCTGACTGCTGACATCTTGCACCCATGTCAAGAACAGGCAAGATGCCTGTTCCACAAAGGGTGAGTTTGATTCTGGGGTGTCTCGCCCGTGGGGTGGGCGTCTCGCCCGCCCGTAAAAGGCTGATTGCAAATGGTGCAAGATCTCAGTAGTGCGAAATTGCTTTGTAAGCGGCCCATCCACCGCGATCGGAAATATCTTCCCATTGGTATTTCTCTACTAACTCGCGGGGGTAGAAGAAAGCGGTTAATACTTCCCCGTCTTCCAAAATCACATCGGATGGATACATATGTGGGGGTTCTCCGGCTGCAAGCTGTTCAAAGTCTGCGACAGTTAATTCGTACACTTCTCCCGGAATTGATACGCCTCCGGTAGCCACTTCGTAAATTGCAGGATGCCAGCCATTTTCTGCGGAGTACAAGCGGTAAATCGGACGAGTTTTGGCTTCTCTAATGAACTTTGCTTCTCCCAGGTTGCTGTTGTCTGGCTGACCCCGCAGGGCGGAACCGCAAATGAATACTCGTTTGCTTACAATTGGTGTTTGACTCATAAGTAGAAGGAAGAAGGAAGAAGGAAGAAGGAAGAAGGAAGAACGAAGAAGGAAGGAGGTAGAAGGTAGGAGGTAGAAGGAAGAAGGCTATAAAGGCTATAAAGGCTATAAAGGCTATAAAGGCTGCGCCAGCGGGTAAACAGAAGACATACAGGCCAAGATTTTTAGCGATCGGTATTTTACGTTTAATTAGGTGGATTGACTCATATCACCCGATCGATAAAAATGTACTTGTTTCTACAGTTAAATCGCTGCGATCGCTTTATGCTGCGTGCTGTATTTTGATTGCAGCAGTTTAAGTGCTACAGCCGATCGCCTGTTGTAGGCAAAACTACATTATTTTACAGATTTAACCTGTCTGGGATACATTCTACAATAATCAGTTAAATGATTAATAATACAAGAGCGATCGCATCATTAAATTTCCCAGAATAGGAGAATGTAACATGACAGTTAGGCTAGCACTTTCAGTCAACGGTTCGCGCCTCAACAGCAGCATTGCCCAACTCGCCCAAATCGGCAAACTGCCGGGAGGAGGTGTCAGTCGGGTAGCTTTTACCAAAGAAGATTTGCTGGCGCGCAAACTTGTTGAGTCTTGGATGCGAGAAGCAGGGATGACAGTTCGGATTGACGCGGCCGGAAATACAATTGGCAGATATCCCGGATTGCGCGAAGGTGCCGCACTAGCAACCGGTTCTCACATTGATACTGTTCCTACGGGGGGGCATTTCGACGGAGTTTTGGGAGTTTTGGCAGGAATTGAAGTCGTGCGGGTGTTGCGCGAAAACGGCCTGCGCTTGGAACACGCCATTGAGACGATCGTATTTACCGACGAAGAAAGCACCGTTATCGGCTGCAAAGCGATGGCGGGAAATACAGTCAACAACCCCGAATATTACCGTCGCAGCGATGCCACTTCCATCCAAACTTGTTTAGCACAAATTGGCGGAGATTGGTCAAAAATTGCGGAGGCAAAACGCCATCCCAAAGAAATAGCTGCTTTTGTGGAATTACACGTCGAACAAGGAGGTGTTTTGGAAAGTACGGGCGACTGCATAGGAGTAGTCAAAGGTATTGTCGGACAGTACCGCCTGGGAGTGAGAGTAACGGGCAGCCCCAATCATGCTGGATCGACGCCCATGCACGCCAGAAAGGATGCGCTGGTAGCGGCTTCCCAAATGGTACTAGCAGTCAACAAACTGGCAGTAGAAACACCAGGAGAACAAGTCGCAACGGTAGGTTACTTAACTGTGTGGCCGAATGCTACGAATACTGTGCCGGGAAAAGTCGAGTTTAAAATCGACTTGCGCGATTTGTCTGAAACTAATTTGGAACAGTTGTTAGCTAAAATGAAATTGGAGTTTCAAGCAATAGCCTCTGCCACCCAAACCGAAATCGAAATAACTCAATTGCTGCACGTACAGCCAACACTAGCAGCACCAAAGATTCAGAATGCAATTGTAGAAGTTTGTCAAGAATTAGGGTTTAGTTACAGGCATTTAATTAGCCGGGCCGGACACGACGCCCAAGAAATCGGACGCTTTACCGATATGGGGATGATTTTCGTGGCTTCTCGGGGCGGCATCAGCCATGCAGAAGATGAGTATACTTCGCCAGAACAGTGTACTCAGGGGGCGAATGCGCTGCTGCAAACCTTCCTAAAGCTCGATCGGCTGTATGCTGCTAAGGGCGATCGATTCATGGAGTTGTAACGCATCATTAAAACGTGAGAATAAGTGACTGCTGAGAATCTAAAAAATACGCCAATATTATCCGTTTCGATATTTCCTTTAAATTTGTAGGAGCTCTTACCCCCCGTGCCTACCCTATCTATCGGGTTCTTCACGAGGGGGGAAGAGCTCCTACAAGAATTATGCAAATGATTTAGGATTGCTATAGGTAAGTCCTAAGGAATGAAAATTAAATAACTTCCACAGGTTTTATACTTCTTGTGGGATGGGCGTCCCGCCCGTCCAGAAAGGGTGGGCGAGGTGCCCATCCCACAGACTTGTGTAAATTATTTAATTTGCGATCCTAAGCTGTTCTGCATTTAAATTGAATGTCAAAAAATAATCCCCCTCTTGTGGAGTGGGCCAGAAGAACTCGCCCTGAACATCCAATTTAAATGCGTGACAGCTTATTCATAAACCAGTAGTAAGCTGTTCTGCATTTAAATTGCATCTCAAAAAAATCAGACAATGAGTGGGGTGGGCGTCTCGCCCGCCCTGAATATACAATTTAAATGTGCGACAGCTTAACACAAGATGCTAATTTATAATTGCTAATAGGGAACAATTGCAAGTCTGAAGAAGTCGTTAAAAATTGTCTAGAGCAGCTAGCAAAAAAATAGTAATCTAGATAAGGGTATTGGCCAAGTAATTTTTAGCAACGATGAAATTAAATCGGTCTGGTATTTCTAAATGGTTGACAATCCTATTTGCTAGTATTTTAATCACTTTCGCCTTACCTTTGCTGGCGAGGGAGATTCAACTCCCCGGGAGTCGGTGGGTAGAAGTACGGCAAGTTAGGGGAAGCGTAACATATCAAGGCAGACCAGCAAAAGTGGGCGATCGCCTGACAACAGCCGGCCAGCAAATCTCCACAGGCAAAAACTCTAGCGCGGTTTTAGCGGTAGACACTGGCATCGCTACGATTAATCTAGCAGAATTAAGCACCGTCCAAGTTAAAGGTCTGTCCGTTGCTGTCAATGGAGGTAGAGTTACCTTGCTGTCAGTCCCCGCAGGATTGGCAAGAGTTTCGGCCCGACGCTTGACTAACGCCAATTCGCGCCTAGAAATTAACAGCCCAGCGGGAGTTGTGGGTGTCAGGGGGACTGAGTTCGCCGTGGGTGTTGGCCCAGAGGGAAAAGCCGCAACTGCCTTATTTGAGGGGAAGGTTGACGCTAGCGCTCAAGGGCAAACTGTGAAGATAGAAAAGGGCTATGCTTCCGTCACTTTTCCCGGCAATCCTCCCAATCCACCCCAGGCATTCAAAGAAAATCTGAACTATGAATTGATCAGTTTATCAGCCATCAGTCAAGACAAAGTTCGATGCATTTGTACTGTCGATCCGCTGAATTTAGTGTATTTAAACGGCCAACCCTTAAAGATGGATCGAACAGGTAAAATCGACGAGATAGTGCCGAGACCAGCTAACTCTGACTACTGGCTAGTTGTTCGCAGTCCGGTGGGAAATGAGGTGTCTTATGAACTCGGTGCTAGTTTACTTAAGAAATAGATAATGACTCAATTAATAATCCCTCGTTTGCGAGTTTTTTTTACCCGCAGCCAATCCTTACTGCCGGGGGTTGCTGCTGCTCTTATTTCCTTGGGCGCGTTGCATTTGGGTGGCTGGAAACCGCTGGAACAACTGAGTTCTAACAGCCTGTTTCAACTTCGCGAAAGTCGAATTTTACCCAAACCTATTTGGGATAAACGAGTGGTGGTCATTGCCATAGACGAAGCAAGTTTAAGAAAGTTGGGGAGATTTCCGTTTTCGCGCGATCGCTACACTCAATTATTACAAGCCCTTTCCCCTGCTAAACCCGCAGTCGTTGGTTTCGACATTATTTTTGCCGAATCCAGTCCCCAAGATGACCAACTTGCAGACGCTATGAGTGCAACAGGTAATGTAGTGTTAGCTAAGGCTTGGGATGACCGAGGAAAACCGCTACCAATTGTACCAACTTTAGAAGCCGCAGCCGCCGATCGAGGTCATATTTTCCATAAGTCAGACACAGATGGAATCGGTCGTCAAGCCACGCTGTGGTTGCGAGATATTCCCTCATTGGGAATTGCCATGCTGCGAGTTTACAACGCCGACAAGCAACCGCAATCTGGAGGGCTAGAAAAGTTTTTATCACCGCCTAATAACGGCAGTCTAGAATTTTACAGTGCAGGGATAAATTGGCCTGGAAAAACGCAATTTCTACCGACTTATTCGTTTGCTGATGTTCTGGAAGGTAAAATTACCACAGATGCTTTTAAAGACAAATTGGTATTAGTAGGTATGACGGCAACAGGTTTAGATCCTTTGCGGACTCCTTTAAATCAAATTTCACCCACCAGTGGGATTTACCTTCATGCCGCAGTTATCGATAACTTGCTAAATAACCGACTGCTGCAACCTTTACCTGGCTGGACAAGTTGGCTGATATTACTTTTAATTGGGCCAATTACTAGCGGAATATTATCGAAATCTGGGCCCAGGGGACGAATTGCGATCGCTATCCTTTTCCCTCTAATCTGGTATGCAGTTTCTTTCTTATTATTTACGTTTAATTCTCTACTAATGCCCATTGCTGCACCGATTGGTACGATCGTCTTAGCTGGAATTGGACTGCAACTGCGAGAACAACAAGAGAAACAACAATTAATGAGCCTATTTGAAAAATACATGGCAAAAGAAACTGCTGAATTAATTTGGCAGCGAAAAGACGAAATCTTTAAAAATGGCGAACTGCAACCGCAAGAAATGGTCGCTACGGTTTTATTTATGGATATTCGAGGGTTTACTAGCATTTCCGAGCAACTATCTCCAGATGAATTGATGCCTTGGCTAAATCTATATTTAAATGCCATGAGTGAGTGTATTATGAATCACGGCGGCGTGATCGATAAATATATTGGCGATGCAATTATGGCAATATTTGGCATTCCCTTTCCTCATACTAAACCTGAAGAAATCAAACAGGACGCTCAAAATTGTATTGCCGCTTGTTTGGATATGTCAGAACGATTGAAAGAATTAAATCAGAAGTTTCAAAGGGAAGGAAAGCCAAAAATTGAATTCGGAGTTGGCATTCATACAGGGTCGATTATTGCTGGAACTGTCGGCGGCGGGAATCGATTAAATTTTTCGGTTTTAGGAGATACTGTGAATATTGCCGCCAGGTTAGAACCAATGAATAAAGATATTAAAGAAGACAATCCTTATCGAGTATTAATAACAGGAGAAACCTGGGAATTGGTGAGCGATAGCTACGAAGCAAAACCCGTTAAGAGTATTCAATTAAGAGGCAGAAAACAAGAAACAACTATTTGTGCGCTTGTTGGCAAAAAATGAAGATGATTTTCGTGGCTTCTCGGGGCGGCATCAGCCATGCAGAAGATGAGTATACTTCGCCCGAACAGTTTACTCAGGGGGCGAATGCGCTGCTGCAAACCTTCCTAAAGCTCGATCGGCTGTATGCTGTGTATGCTGCTAAGGGCGATCGATAATCTGCGTTCAAAGCGATGTATGGTGCGTGACAGCGAATAGATTTGTGCGGTAGTATAAGAACTCAGCATTCACGCACCGCAACTTTATATAATAGCAGAGTTTTTTAGCTAAATTGATATTATATCTAGGACTTCGAGTTACCATATAAAAAATACAAGCCAGCGTGGATATCAACCAACAAAAAGAACAATTTAGCAACACCTACCTGCAAGCCATCGCCAGCGTTGCAGGCTATTCTCTTTACAAACCATTTGTAGACGACGATAGCGTAGACTGGGGAATTGCTGCCAAAGGAGGGACAGGTAGCATCCGAGCACCTCGCTTAGAATTGCAGTTAAAATCGACATCAAGGGATGTTCGAGAAAATAACTCGATTCGCTACCCTCTCAAACTCAAAAACTACGATGACTTGAGAATAGATGACTTCGCCGTACCCCGAATTTTAGTTGTTGTTTTAATCCCCGAAACAATAGCAAACTGGTTAACTCAGTCAGAAACAGAAACCTGCATGAAGGAATGCGGATATTGGATATCTCTGCGGGGAATGCCAGAAACACAAAACACCACCGCTGTCACAGTCACTATACCGAGAACTAATCAATTTACAGTCATCGCCCTTCAGTCAATTATGGAGGGGATTAGCCAAGGAGTTCAACCATGAAAGTCACATTCCAAGATAGCGAAACCCTCCAAACAGTCAACCTAAATCAAGTTAGAAATTACCTGCAAATTCACGGGTGGAATGAAGACAAACCTTTCTTAGAAAATGCCACACTTTGGCACAAACCAGTCGCCGGAGAGGAATTTGAAATATTACTCCCCAACCAACAAAATCTCGGAGATTATGCTGCCCGAATCCGGGAGATAATCGAAATATTAGAATCCGTAGAAAATCGATCGCAAAGTGAAATTTTAGCAGACTTAATTACCGGGATTCCCAATACAACTATTCAGGGAGTTGTGATGCAAATTCACACGCCCAACGCCGACAACTTAAGCGGCGAAATTACCTTATTAGGCGTGATTTGCGACAAATTACAGAAAATTAAAACCGAACTTGCAGACAAAGATTATATCCTCGCTATCAAAGCTTATCAAGAACGCTTGCCTTTCGTCTGTACGGGAGATTTGATCAAAGAAAATCAAACTTTCATTCTCAAAAATCCCCGCAACTTTACTCTAGATAATTTATGGCAAAATTAACAGATAATGTTACAGGAGTGAGAGCGCGGGAACTCTTGGCACCGCCCCTACAGAACAAATATCCGCATAAATCTTTTTCGCCAACATCCTAGCCAAATTCACAGGTACTGCATTCCCAACCATTTTGTAGCCGTCAGCAATATATTTGTACTTGAAAATAAAGTCATCCGGGAAAGTCTGAACTCGCGCACACTCTCGCACAGAAAGCCGACGGTAAGGCTGAGGCGAATGCGGGTCAAAAATGCGCTGATCTTTGCCAACTAAAATCATTTTACTAGCTTGAGGGTGCAAAGGCGCGTGTCTGCCGCTGGCCTGAATTGTAAAGGAAGGTTCACCCCAACTTCTAACTCGATTCCGCGACATATAAATGCTGGAAAATCCTAAATCTGCACATTCGTGATTCGCGACAGAATCGTGATAATTATCTAATTTACCCTTAACTAGAATTGGGGCGATCGCCTGCAAGTCAAAAATCGCATTTTGCAGTGTCAAAACCTCGGTTCCAGGTGCGGGAAACTCAAAACCAAAACCCAGATCCTGACGATAACCGATCACAATCACCCTTTGCCTATCTTGGGGAACACCAAAATTTTTAGCATTCACCAACTTGAACGAAACCCGATACCCAAGTTCCTCAAACTGCGATAATATATAAGTGAAAGCATCCTGATTTCTGGGCGCTAAGATGCCGCTAACATTCTCAGCTAAAAAAAACAAAGGCTGCTTGTCTCGGACAATTCTAATATACTCCCAAAAAAGCTGACCCCGAGAATCATCAATTCCCCGTTTCGCGCCCGCCGCACTCCAACTTTGACAAGGAGGCCCGCCAATAATCCCAACACAGTCAGGAATTTCATCAGAATTAATTTTTCGGATATCTCTGCGATCTAAAATAGTTTCAGAATGGTTAAATTGATAGGTATCCCAAATCGACTTATCATATTCATTCGCCCAAACCGGATTAAACCCAGCCCGACGAAAACCTAAATCCAATCCACCACAACCCGCAAACAGAGAAATAATATTCAAAGCCACCTTTTGTTACCCGCAATAAATACAATAAATTAATAATAAAACTTTCTTTGATGAGATATCTGTCTCTTGCTTCTCTCACTCTGCGCCCTCTGCGCCCTCTGCGGTTAAAGAAAAAAATATAATTCACAAACAAACAGAATTTATAATCCTCAATGAATGCAAACTCCATCCTTCAATCATACCAACACTTCGGCGTCCACCTCGGCCTCGAAAGAATTCACCAACTCCTCGAAAAACTCGACAACCCCCACAAACAAGTACCCATTATCCACGTTGCCGGTACAAATGGCAAAGGTTCTGTTTGCGCTTATCTCTCATCGGTACTCACGGCGGCAGGTTATCGAGTCGGGCGCTACACATCGCCGCACTTAATCGATTGGACAGAAAGAATTTGTATCAACCAAAAACCAATTTCTCCAATAGCATTGCAAGACTGTTTAGAAAAAGTTGTCCGCGCTGCTGAAGGTAATACGGAAACTCCGACTCAATTTGAAATCATCACCGCCGCAGCTTGGCTGTATTTCGCCGAACAAAAAGCAGATATTGCAGTGATTGAAACCGGATTGGGCGGTAGATTAGACGCGACTAATGTTTGCGAAACTCCGCTTGTGAGTGTGATTACTTCTATCAGTCTCGAACACTGGCAAATCCTCGGCCCGACTGTCGCTGATATTGCTGGGGAAAAAGCGGGAATTATTAAATCAAAGTGTCCGGTAGTTGTCGGAGAGTTGCCGGAATCTGCTAGATTAGTAGTAGAAAAACGCATTCAAGAATTAGGTTGTCCGGCTGTTTGGGTAAAACCTGCGGTGGATTTAAAAGACGGATTTGCAGAATATTATCCAAGTCCAGAAATCGGCGTTAATTCTGATTTTTCTGGTGTTAAAATAAGATATAAATTGCCATTGCTGGGACAAGTTCAATTAATGAATTCGGCGATCGCACTTGCAACTCTCCACACTCTGCAAAACCTAGGATGGCAAATCTCCCAAAGTGCGATCGCACAAGGAATCGCCCAAACCCAATGGCCGGGTAGACTTCAGCAGGTAACTTGGAACAACCGCAACATCCTGATTGACGGCGCGCACAACCCTGCTGCTGCGATCGCCCTGCGCGAATATGTAGACAATCTTACCGCTTCCCCGTCGCCGATTAACTGGGTAATCGGGATTCTCGCGACGAAAGACTGCGATGATATTTTACAAGCATTACTCAAAAAGGGCGATCGGCTTTATCTCGTTCCCGTACCCGATCAAAACTCAGCATCCCCCACAGAATTAGCCGCCATTGCTGAAAATATCTGCCCTGAATTAACTCTCACTCAAGCTTTTCCCGACTTAACAACAGCTTTAGATGCGGCTGTTACCGACGAAAACCTCACAATCCTGTGCGGTTCACTTTATCTAGTCGGCTATTTTCTGCAACAACAATCTCAAACTTAAACGCATCAGGATTGTGTTTCTTCCTCTGTAAAAATGGGAGGCCATAATTCCGAAACGGGCAATTCCCAACCGGGAAAAAGCTCTGGTACTGTTAAAATATCGCCATTTGCTAAAATAGTCGGTTCACCAGTCGATCGATAAATTGCCACTGTTTCCTCATCAGGATCGATCAGGATGCCGACAACCGCACCCAGCTCTATAAACTTCAAAACCTTAGTTTCTATAGCCTTAATGCGATCGCTCTGAGATTTGATCTCAACCACCAAATCCGGGACAAGTTCACCAAAATAACGCGGACTTTGGCGCAAGCGGGCCGCGCGCACAAACGAAACATCTGGCGCTTTGACGTTGGTATTCGGCATGATGAAACCGCCTGCGGAGTCAAACACTCTCCCCAAGCGGCGTGGATTTATCCAAGCGAAGAGAAAGGCGATGAGACGGCTACTGATTTCACTGGATACAATGTCTGATGGGCCCATAACTGAAATTTTCCCGTCTTCTAGTTCAATTGTGTAATCTAAACCCGCTTCGGAAAAAAGGGTCTGAACTTGGTTTAAATCTTTGACTGTCATCGCTGTCATAAAAGTTTTCTCCCATTATTCAGTTGAATCTTAATTCTAACATAACTCAGAATTTACAACAAATGAATAATTTAAAAGGCGACAAAACACACAATATAATATATTACAATATAATTATCGAATTAAAATAAACCAAATGACCACTACATCCAAAAAGGAACCAACCTTGGTAGATGTAATTGAGAAACTGGACAAGCTATCGACAGATGTAGATAAGCTATCGAGGGATTCCGAGAAATTTAACGATCGCTTTTCTAACTACCAGTAAGCAACTCAGTGGGTAGTACAACTTGCTTTCACTTTAATTGCTAGTGCCACTATTACAGTGATTATCACTTCGGTGCTGCGGAAGTAAGAAATTCAGGGAGAAGCCAGAAACCGGGTTTTTGACGACAATATTTCGCCACAGCCCTCAGATTATGAAAAACCCGGTTTCTTGGGCATTGATGCACATCGCACTTTTCACCTCAATCAGGGCGATTAAAGCTCGGGATAGCAGCACTTCACGCCCTTTCGATAGCTTGGAGAAGCATCCAGGGCGATCGCACGGGATTGTTCAGCGTTCCTCCTTCTGTTAAAATATCTAAACCTTTGCCATTTCCCGAATAATCTGTCACTTGACCACCCGATGATGCACCGACGCTGATGATATTGTCAAACTGAAGGGATGCTTTGCCTAAAGCTGATATTTCTTGGGGATTATTGCCAGCAGGAACGACAACAACGATGTGATTTTTGCGAGCGTATTCTAGGGCATTTTCTTCGGCTTCTGTCAGTTCGTAGCGAGAAACTATTTTGCCGCTAACATCAACTTGAGTTAGTTCAAAACTAATGTTAACAACTGCATTGAGTCGATCGGATTTTTTGGCGTTATCGACAAATTCAATTAAGGATTCTGCCCAACTGTTATTGCCACTAGCCCTACCTAACCAAATCGGTGCTTCATTGTTAATGCCGTCGATGCCTTTGCTATTATTTTGAGTGGCGGCAATTAAGCCTAAAACATGAGTTCCTTGTTCGCTGCCTTCACCGGATTGAATTAAGGGATTATCATCATTAGCAATGCGGTCTTTTCCGAGAGTAATGCGGCTGTAGTCTATGTCGAAATTATTGGCATTAAATCCTGTACTAATAATACCGACTAAGGGTTGAGATGCTTTTGAAAAAGGGAATGAGGTAGTCGTTGTGACTGGATTCGAGCCGATATTCTGTGCATAATTTGTGGGTTCTGTATTGGTTTTTTCTTGACTATTTGTGGCTATTATGCTGGTTGCATTTGGTGCGACAGGTTGAGTTATCGGAGCAACTTCTTGAATAGAAATTGCTGGCTGGCTGTTGGTAGAAATTGCTGGTTTAGCTAATTCTGGTATTGCCGTTACTGGCTTGCTATCTGTCGCAATTGATTGATTGACAGTCGAAAGTTCTTGAGGATAAATATTTGGCTTGCTTTCGTGGACTATCGGCTGAAAAGTTTTACCAGATGCTTGAGTAGAAATTGCTGGTTGTTCATCGGTTTTAGGGCTGAGAGTAACAGCAGGTTGTGGTTGATTTATCTTGGTTTCTGTCTCAACGGTTGAAATGTTTTTAGGCGCAGGTTGAGGTGCAATTGCTTGAGATTCGATTTCAACTGATTTCGTTACAGTTTTATCTGAAGCCGGTGCATCTTTTGTGGTAGTAGAAATAGGGGTTGCGATCGCCTCTTTTTCTTCTTTTATTGTCAACGGATCGATGACTGTTGGAGATGAAGTCACCGGATCGGTTTTGACAGACTCATTCGGAGTGGAAGTCAGTACGATCGCCAATTTCTCATCTTCAGCCTTCACCTCAGACACGACAGCCTTGTCTGAAACCGGCAAATCCTTGGTAGAAGTATCGATCGAATCTTGTATCGATCGAATCTTCAGCCTTCACCTCAGACACGACAGCCTTGTCTGAAACCGGCAAATCCTTGGTAGAAGTATCGATCGAATCTTCAGCCTTCACCCTCGACACGACAGTCTTGTCTGAAACCGGCATATCTTTGGAAGAAGTAGCGATCGAATCTTCAGCCTTCACCTCAGACACGACAGCCTTGTCTGAAACCGGCAAATCCTTGGTAGAAGTATCGATCGAATCTTCAGTCTTCACCTCAGACACGACAGCCTTATCTGAAACCGGCAGATCCTTGGTAGGAGTATCGATCGAATCTTCAGTCTTCACCCTCGACACGACAGCCTTGTCTGAAACCGGCAGATCCTTGGTAGAAGTATCGATCGAATTGGCGATCGCAGGTTCGTCATCTTCAGTCTTCACTGCTGGCGTTACAGTTGTATCTGAAGTAACAACCTCCGTTTTCGAGAGAGACTCAGTATTAGTTGGAGAAATTACTTTCTCTTTTGAAACACTTGCGTTATCTGAAATCGGAACATCTAAAACCGAACCAGAATCAGTATTTTTGGCAGGTTTTTCATCCTCTTTAGCAGGCTCTACCTTCGGTTCAACATAGGGTTTAGCATAAGCAATCAAAGCCTTACCAATATCAGCTTTACGCCAATCTTTCTCAGCATTAATCACAGAATCCAAATTCACCGCAGTACCCGTCGCACCCCGCACCTGAAATATCACATCATTGTAATCGCGATCGCTCCCTAAATCAACCCGCATATCCTCCATTGCAAAAGTCTTGCCACTACCAGTCACATCAGCAATTTGCCCGACATGAAATCCCTCAGCAGGATTCGCCGTCACCATTGAAAATAAAGGACGTTTATCCCCTCCAACAACAGGATTATTCAGAACCTCTTGCACAGTTCCATTTGGCACCAACATAACGCCAAACTCATCCCCCGAAGTCATTGCAAAACTCTTGACTCCCAAATAAGTTCCTTCGTTATAATTCCCTTCAGGTAAATTACCCGTAAATTTTGCACCTTCGCTCAAATCATTAATGACTACATGACCTTTTACAGAATTGCTTAATGCCCTTGAAGCCACTTCCTTGATAAATTCTGCTGAACCAGGTACAAACTTCTCCATCCCTTTTAGACTGACGATAGCTAATTGACCCTTATACAGTCCGCCGTCAAACAAGAAATCGATACCAACTTGGCCGCTAGAGTCAACAACAAATTTCCCAGATGTAAACGAATTATCGGCGACAATCTCAGATTTAGGAGTAGTTTTGCTGAGTTCTTTAGGGGTTTCAACTGCAACAGCTTGACTGTTATCCGCAACTTTTTTGTCCTTGTCTCCGCTAGTAGTTGTCGAGTTTTGTTTGTTGCTATCTTTGCCAGCTTCATCGATAGTAGCGACTGGTTTCTCCGCCGTCAATTTATCAGTAGTAGTCGCTGCTTGAATTGTGGCTGGTGATTTTGAAGTCTCAACAGTTTGAGTAGTAGTTGTCGAGTTTTGTTTGTTGCTATCTTTGCCCGCTTCATCGACAATAGCGACTGGTTTATCCGCCGTCACTTTATCAGTAGTTGCTGCTTGAATTGTGGATTCTTTTGCTTGTGAAATCAGGTTACTGTCAGTGGCCAGTGTTTCCGATTTATTTTCTTTTTCTGCTAACGCATCGATTTTTTTATCAGGGGATATTTCCTTGGCACTCTGATTGTTAGTCAAAGAGTCAGTTGTTGTCAGACTGTCAGCTTTGATGGCAATTAACGGTGCATCTTTGCTGCTTCCAGTCAGGGTATCCTTGGCATCTATGGCTGACTGGGAACCGGATAGGGCGTCGCCGCGACTCGTATTGCCACTAACTGACCTGCTTAAGCTGCTATTGAGAGGATTTGGAACAATTAATGAATCATCGGATTTGTTGCTGATTGACTCGGAAGCAGCATCTTTTGATTTCAGTAAATTAGTCGTAACTAATGGTTTATCGGGTTCGATCGCTATTTTATTGTTGCTGTCAAGCATCAAGGAACCTTCGCCGATATTTTGCTTGTTGCTGTTGCTTAAAGGGTTGAGGATAGAATTGTTGGCAGCACTTCCCGGCAAAGTGTCGGCGATTAGAACATCTTTCAGCAGAACATTAGTTTGACCTTGATTGATAGTTGTCATTGAGATTATACTCCTAATCTTGGATTAAATGAAAATTGATATAATGAAATCAAACGATCGCCCAAACGTTGAATTGGCTTCTCTACTCTAATTACGGAAGCAGCCCCAAGTTTTTACGCAAATCTCAAAACTGCTTTTTCACACGAAAGTGCGATCGCCCCCTCAACCCTAATTACGAAACCACCTCAAACTTTTTACGCAAATCTCAAAACTTTTTTCCCAAACCCCCTCAAACGTAAAGTTTTGTAACAATCTCCCCACAAATGCGTAAAAAATTGCGACTCTACCGAAAAACAACATAGAAATGCCCCAAGACTGCACAAGAATCCCCAGAGGAGTGAGGAGATTGAGATGGAGGACGAAATTGATTTACAACTCAAACAGCTAGCCGTCGAAGCTCAACAGCACCCAGCCCTTAGCCTTGAGCGACAGAAAGCATTAACCAAACTGAGAAACGCAATTTGGCTATCGGGCAAGCTTGCTTATCCCCAAAAAAGGTCATGGTCTCCTAATATTTACGAAGACCTTTATAACGAAGCACTTCTAAAAACAATTGAGTATATTTGTCTAAAAATTGACAAATACGATCCAGAAAGACCACTGATGGCCCCGGTCAATCACATATTGAAGTTGAGATTCAAAGATGCTGTTAAGCGATATATGAAAGAAAAAAATAGAACACGCGAACTACCTTCCTTAAACGACCTAGATAATTATCAGTCACCACAATCACCATTGTCCGAAGAGGCTACAATGCTGCGTGAATTGATCGAAGAAGATCCAGATGGCCATTTTAGAAGAGTGTCACTTAGATGTCGCCCGGATATTTCTTGGCAAGTTATAGCTTTAGCTAAATTGGATGGTGAAACATTGGATAGTATGTCTCAAAGGTTTGGAGTTTCTATTTCAGGTATCGACAGTTTTTTTAATCGAAACCTGCGGAGATTTGGTGATGATTTTCGTAATAAATTACAGTAGCAATTAAGCGACAACCACAGAAACTAATGATGAGTAAAATGATCGAACCAATAACTTTCACCGTACCGCTATCCTTTGAAGCCCATGACATCGCTCAACAGTGCGCTCAAAAATCCCTGCCGACAAAATTCAAACAAGTTTATCTCAATACCCTAGCAGTGTATGCAGTAGATTCTTACCTACGCTGCATGGGATTTGAAACTAACTTGGCTCATAGCGAAAGTCGCGATTCACTCATGCTCAAATTTGTAGATGTCGCCGATTTAGATATCGTCGGCGTTGGCAAAATTGAATGTCGTCCCGTATTGCCCGATTCCCAAACTTGTAACATTCCCTCCGATGCTTGGGAAAATCGCATCGGTTACGTTGCTGTACAATTAAATCAATCTTTGAAAGAAGCAACGCTACTAGGATTTACTAAAACTTCTGCAATGAGAGAAGTACCGCTCACTCAACTGCAATCCCTAGAATATTTTCTTGCCTACATGAATCGAATTCAACAACTGAATCCAGTTAATTTAATGAACTGGTTTGAGAATGTTTTTGATACGGGATGGCAAGTAATTGATGAGCTATTAAATCCCGAACAACTGGAGTGGCATTTTAGAAGTACGAACGCATTACCTATCGAGAGAGGTTATAAAATTGATTTGGGAATGCAGCTAGCACAACAGTCTGTAACACTTGCAGTCATGCTGGCACCAGAACCAGGTTCCGAAGTGGATATCCAAGTGCAAGTGTATCCGATGGGAAATCAAACTTGTTTGCCAGAAGGGTTAAAATTGATAGTGATGGATGAGTCAGAAGAGGTAGTTCTTGAGGCAACATCCAGAGATGATGACAACTTTATTCAGTTGGAATTTAGTTCTGAATTAAGAGAATTATTTGGCGTTACTGTGGCACTCGGAGAAGCTAGCGTGACGAAACATTTTCATTGGTAATCTGCCACGCATTTGTCATTCCCAGCTAGCACCTGGGAACGAAAGCAACAACTCAAGTATTGACTGCTAACCTATTGAAAATTTCACTTGGATTTTATGTCATCATTAACCTTTCAAAACTTGCGCGGTCAAAATCTCCAAGGTCGTTCTTTCAAAGGTCAAGATCTGACTAATACTGATTTCTCTTATGCAGATATCCGAGGTGCAGATTTTAGCGGAGCAACTCTCGATGGTGCTAACTTCAGTCACGCTCGCTGCGGATTAATAGTGCGATCGCAAATCAAAATATTCATAATTGTAGCACTGATATCAGCAATGTCAGGAACGGCTGCTGTAACTGCTATCAGTCAGACATTCAGATCTCTATTTGCCAAAAATATTGGGTACTCCAGTTTGATTGTAACAGCAATCATCTTATTACTGAATACTGTTCTTTTGGCTCTCACGATTCGCCAAGGAATACAAAAAGCTTTGGGGTCTTTAGCTATGGCGGCTGCAATCTTTGTACCTTGCATTGCTGTTTTAAGTGCGATCTCGAACGATAAACACCCGATACTGGCTTGGCTGAGAGGTTTTAGACCTGGGAGCTTAACTGGGGCGTTGGCTGGTGAACCGAATACCAACGATATTCCGTTTTTAATTGTAAGTTTGATCGGGGCTGTGGCTGCGACTACGATCGCAGTTGTAACTTTGCCTTTAGCTGTGGCTTTGGCTGAGGTTGTATTGGGCAGAATAGTGGCAGTTTTAGCTGTATTTGAAGCTCTGGCAATAAGTGCGATCGCCACCGGAATTATTATCAATAATTCAACCCGGTATTTAAAAGCATCTGTGTTAATTAATACTAGATTAGCTGACAACACGAACAATAAATGTTATGATTTTTTAGACCAATGTGTCGCAAATTCTTCCAATCCACCTATAGTTATTGCGATTATCATTATAGCGGTAATTTTAGCTGTAGCTTTGGTCTCATTGGGAACTTATATTGGCAACAGAGTTTTAGCTGAAGATGATAAATATGCCGTAATTCACCAATTAGCTAATGCGATTGCAGCGGCAGGCAGTACCAGCTTTCGGGGTGCTAATTTAGCCAATATTAATTTTAGTTACGCTCTTCTCAAAAACACTGATTTTAGATCTGCTAATATTTATCGTGCAATGTGGCACAAAAGCTCAAGAATTGAGTGGGCAAGAGTCGGCGAGACAATATTAATTGATCCCGCAGTTAGAGATTTGCTAGTGACCGGCAACGGCTATAATAAATCATATCAAGGCATGGATTTGAGAGGAGCAAACTTGATAGGTGTAGACCTCGGCTACGCCAAACTTCAAACAGCAGACCTCAGTCAAGCGACTTTAGAAGCTGCTAATTTAGAGTATGCAATTTTTAGTCAAGTTCAGGCGATCGGCACTGATTTCAGTAATGCGAGAATGACTGGTGCTTGCGGTTTAGGAACCTGGAATATTGACAGCACTACGAAACTAGAATGGGTAGATTGTCGGTGGGTTTACTTGCTAGAAGAACCGAAACCTGGCACTGACGATCGCGAACGCCGTCCCCACAGTGAAAAATCTCAATTTGAGATCGGAGAATTTACCAGTTTTTTTCAAGAGGTAGTCAATACAGTTGACTTAATTTTCCGTAACGGTGTTGATTGGAAAGCCTTCTACCAATCTTTCCAAAAAGTTCAGGACGATCTCAAAGGTACAGAACTAAAAATTCAGAGTATTGAAAATAAAGGCAATGGCGTTGTTGTCATCAAGGTTAGCGTACCTCCTGATACAGACAAAGAGAAGATTGAGACTGATTTCAATGGTTTCTACCAAAAAATGCTAGAATTAGCAAGAGTAAAAAATCCAATAATTCAAGAGTTCCCAGAACAGCAAAGATACTTGCTATCAGTAGTAGAGAAGATAGTAAAACCACTTTCAGAACAGGTAGTTGTCTTAAACTTAGATCGTGGTGACTTGAACCAAGGCTTTGCCGTCAGCGCTGATATTTACTGTGACGGACACCGTTTGCCAATCCAAATAGAAGGCAATTTGCCACCACAAGCCAAAATTTTAAAACGCTATCAACAGTGGGAAGAAATGTATAACATTAAAAACCAGAACAGCCGGATCAAAGGCAAAGAAGGTCAAGTCACTAACTTTTCTATAAAGAAGCTAACAACGTTAGCTGAGGATGTGGAAGCGGAAGTAAATAATTGGCTGAATTCAGCACCGTTTAACCCGATCGAGCAAAAATTGCACGACAATTTAAACTTTGATGATGAGGTGCGGGTGATTGTGCAAACTGAAGATGCCTTTCTGCGAAAACTTCCCTGGCATCGGTGGAAGTTTTTTGAAGTTGATTGCCAACAAGCAGAAGTCGCTTTAAGTCGCACAGTATCTAATAGGGTAAAGAAATTAGTCCTACCAAGAAGTAAAGTGAGAATCTTAGCAATTTTGGGTGACGATACAGGAATTAATATCGATGAAGACAAACAGGTGTTAGAGAATTTGTCAGACACAGAAATCATGTTTTTGCTCAAACCAACTCGCGAGGAATGTGAGGAATGTCTCAGAGATAAAATAGGCTGGGACATTCTCTGTTTTTCCGGTCACAGTTACAGCGAAGTAGATGGCAGCACTGGGGCAATTTATATTAATAAAACAGATAAGTTAACTGTCGAAGAACTCAGGATTTCCTTGAAAATAGCCATTGAACGTGGTTTGGAGATAGCAATTTTTAATTCTTGCGATGGCTTGGGATTGGGGAAACAGTTAGCTGACTTAGATATCCCTCAAATTATCGTGATGCGGGAACCTGTGCTAGATGCGATCGCCCAGGAGTTTTTGAGGCATTTTCTGAAAGCTTTTGCTGGTGGCGATTCTTTGTATGTTTCTGTGCGATCGGCGCGAGAAAAGTTGAAACAAAAATGGGATAAGCAATTTCCCGGTGCTAGTTGGTTGCCTGCTATTTGCCAGAATCAATCTGAGTATCCCAAGAAATGGGGAGATTTTCAAGGGAATTGTTAGCGGTATATTGAGTAAATTTAGTTTTTGTTTGAGGTGTTAATTATGTCGGCATTTGTCTGCAATTTTGTGCAACATATCCACACATCGCTTTTAAAACTCCGTTTTACAGGCGAGGGCAAGTCACTTCTACAAAGGCAAAGAATATACTTAAATACCGGATTGTATATCAGTTACCAGAAGTGCGATTCCCTGCGGTACAAGCTATGCATGGGTGCAGGATGTACCAACGCTTCCCAGGGCTTCACTTTAATTGAGTTGCTGGTTGTCATTTTTATTATTGGGATTTTATCTGCGATCGCCCTCCCTACCTTCTTCAGGTTAATCGGTAAAGCTAAAGAAAGTGAAGCCACACAATATATTAGCTATTTGAACAAACACCAAACGGCGCAATATTACGAAGCAACGGGATTTACCAACTCTTTCGGATCGCTTTCATTTTCCCAAGATCCAACAGCAACTTCTGCTGCTGCTATTTTGAAAGGTTTTGGCTTTTCTGTGCGAGAAAGCAAGAATTATTTGTATGGTATCAAAGTTGCGACTCACAATGGCTATCCAATTGCAGCTCAAGTAGCTGTGTCTAAAAATTTAGGTGTGCGATCTTATTTTGGAATTATCTACGCCCACGATAATAATATCTTAGTTCCGTGCGGCCCGGTTGCTGTTGATTTGAGTTTGGCTTCTCCGGTGCTTAAACAAGTACAGATGGTGACACAATTTCTAGCCACTCCTGAGATTTATTGTCCTTATCCTAGTTTCATAAAATAGTGCTACATTTAGTAAATGTAGTTTTTGTTAGCTAGTACCCAAATATAACTGGAGTTGAGACTAAGTCGTAGGTTGCGTCAGTCGGGGTTTTTTCGATTATCATCAAGTAGATGCAATAGATCTCTTGCAAAAATACAAAGCACCCCACCCCAACCCTCCCCTTGGTAAGGGGAGGGGGTAAGATTATTCTTGTTTCCCCCTCCGGGAGGGGGGACTTGCGGGGGGTAAATTTGACGAGAGCAAGAGTTCTAATCTGAGGCACCCTACTTTAATCAATCAAACATGAAAAATCTCGAACAATTAAGCGAAATTGCCCAGGCCGCCGCTTGGGGTGCCGCAGATATTTTACAATCCTATTATCGCCCTGATGCTAATACTCCCAACCTGGACATTCAAGAACAAAAAGACGGCCCAGTTACCGCCGCTGATGTCGCTGTCAATTCTTACATTCTCGATGAATTGCAGTCGGTTTTAGGGAATGCAGAATTTGGCTACCTGAGCGAAGAAACTTACAAATCTTATTTAGAAAGTTGTGGCAAAGTTCCTTTACCTCAATCTTGGGTTTGGATTATTGACCCTTTGGATGGAACGCGCGATTTTATTGACAAGACTGGTGAATTTGCGGTTCATATTGCTTTAGCTTTCGAGGGAAAACCGATGTTAGCGGTTGTGGCTTGGCCGTCCAAGCAAAAGATTTATTATGCCATCCGCGATGCTGGTGCTTTTGGGGAAAGTCGCGGGGGTTGTGCGGTGAAATTGCAGGTTTCTGCGCGAAATATAGTGGCAGATTTATCTATAGTAACCAGTCGCAGTCACAGGGACGATCGGCTAAATCGACTATTACACAAGTTTCCCTGCCAAAATCAACTGGCTGTGGGTAGCATCGGCTGCAAGATTGCGACGATTGTTGAACAAAAAGCTGATGTTTATATTGCTCTTTCGGGGAAGTCGGCGCCGAAGGATTGGGATTTGGCGGCGCCGGAATTGATTTTGACGGAGGCGGGCGGGCGATTTACTCGTTTTGATGGTTCTGCTTTGCAATATAACCGGGGAGATGTCAGTCAGTGGGGGGGGTTGTTGGCGAGTAACGGTTGCTGTCACGATGCTTTGTGCGGGGATGCTGAGGCGATTTTGGCGGAGATTGATTCGGGTTTGCGGTAATCACATTGGTTTGTAGTGAGGAATGCGAGTCCTCGGAATGGGTGCGGACTGAAGTCCTCACTACGAACCTGTTTTTTCATTGCACATAACTTTACTTACCTAACTTATGTATTAATTACCACGTTTAAATTCTCAGTACAATAGCACTTATGTTTCAAAAATATTTGTGGTGTATGCAGCTCGCATTCATCGCAGTAATTGTACTTAAGTATTTTGTCGCTCTTTATCGGTAGTTTAATTAACCAGATCTTTTTAAAGAAAACTTTATATAGCTCGGATAAAAAAACTGTTATGGTAGCTACAACAGATGAGAAATAACCGAATTTTTACGCAGAAATCCCGTGTCTGTGTAAATCAAAATTGATAGACAGTTTCGCACGCAAGTTACGAAACAGGGGAATTGTTGTCTTTTTTTAACCCCAAATAGGTGTATTATGTCAAATTTAAATTTTCCAGTTTCTGTAAGGGCGATCGCCTTTATCGACACAAGAGTACAAGATTATCAAAGTTTGGTGGCTGGGGTAACACCGGGTACGGAAGTTGTGGTGTTAGATGGGAACGAGGATGCGATCGCACAAATTACTCAAATCTTAGCCCTTCGTACCAATATTGACAGCATTCACATCGTTTCTCACGGTGCTCCGGGTAGCCTGCAAGTGGGCGATGGTAGCTTGAATGCAGATAATTTGGAAGCTTATTCGGAACAATTGCAGCAGTGGCGGAGTGCTTTTACAGACAGTGCGGATATTCTGATTTACGGTTGCAATGTGGCATCTGGGCCTCGCGTTTGTCCGAAAGTCCGCCGGGGATTTAAATCCCCGTCTCATAGCGAAAGTCGGTTGAAACCGACTGGGAATAATTCATTTATTCAGTCATCTTTAGATGACTTGCGCTATGAGACGGGGAATTCATTCCCCGGCGGTACCGGGGAACAAGCGAGAGATTTAGATGTAGATTTAGAAATAGATGGTTTCGCATTCATCCAGCGCATCGCCCAACTCACAAATACCAATGTTGCAGCTTCCAAAAACCTCACGGGAAGCGCGGCAAAAGGCGGCGACTGGGAACTCGAAGCAACAACCGGAGAAATTAACACACCGCTGGTATTTCGGGAAGATGCGATCGCAAATTACAGTCATATCCTATCCAGTTTTGGTAATGCGACTAATTTTCCAATGACATCAGATCCGTTTGTTCCTTCAGTAGATTATAACGGTGACGGTATCTTCGACTTAGTAGTAGGTGGCGGAGTTTTCTTAGCCAATGGAAATGGCAGTTTTAAACAGCCCATCAGCTTTAGCGGAGGCCCGTCAAGACTTGGCAACTTTAATGCCGACACAATATTAGACTTAGCAACAGCAAATCCAGTCTTTTCTGGCACTGTCTCAATTAGGCAGGGAAACGGCACTGGTGGCTTTGGTGCGCCCATAAACTCAAATGTAGGGAACACTCCCCTATCTATTGCTATTGGTAACTTTAATGCCGACACCTTCCCCGATTTGGCTGTGGTAAATGGTAACCCTCAAGGTGGTGGAAGCGTCTCAATTTTGTTAGGGAATGGCACTGGTGGCTTTGCCCCTGCCACCAGCTTCGGTGTCGGAGGAATTCCCGCTTCAGTTGCTGTGGGAAACTTTAACGCCGATAACTTTCTTGACTTAGCAGTCGGGAACAGTCTTTCTAATAATGTCTCAATTCTCTTAGGAAATGGCACTGGCGGTTTTAGTAGCGCCACTAACTTTAGTACGGGGCAATTTCCCAATTCCATTATTGTGGCCGACTTTAACGTAGATGGCAACCTCGATATAGCAACAGCCAACAACGGTTCTAACAACGTCTCAATTCTCTTAGGGAATGGCACTGGAGGTTTTAGTACCACCACTAATTTCACAGCCGGAACAAAGTCCAATTCCGTCACAGCGGCAGATTTAAACGGCGACGGCAAACTCGATTTAGCCGTATCGAACTCTGGCGCTACCAACCTATCAATTTTACTGGGAAATGGCACTGGAGGATTTAGTTCGCCGATCGACTTTGCATTGATAGGGCAAAACCCTGGGAGGGTAACAGTAAACGATTTTAACAACGATTCCCTACCCGACTTGGCAGTAATGGTAACAAACGGAGGTTCTAACAATGTTTCAATCCTGCTAAATACACCAAACACAGTTAATTTCGGTGCGGCAACTTACAGCGGTACAGAAGGAACAACAGACACAGTAGTTAATATTCCCGTCACCATCAGTGGCGGCACTCCCTTGGGCGATGTAACTGTACCAATTGCGATCGACCCCAGCAGCACAGCAACCCAAAATTCAGACTACACTATCGCCCCGACATCGATTACATTCCCCGCAGGTGCAACAGGTGCGGCACTCACCAAGAATATTGCACTTACGATCAAACCCGACAACATCGCAGAAAACGCCGAAACCGCAATTCTCAACTTTGGCACAATCACCGGTGGCGTTGGGGGTACAACCAAACAAACAACACTAACTATTGCTGCTAACGGTACTGTTTCCTATGCGGTTGCTGCGGGGATTGCGAGCATTCCTGAAGGCGATAACGGCACAAAACCTCTAACTTTTACTGTGACTCGCAGCGGTAGCACTGGCGGGGCAAGTAGCGTCAATTATGCGATCGCCGGAACTGCTACCAACGTCAGCGATTACAACAATATCGGTGGCACTTCTGCGGCAACGGGTATCGCAGGCACGATTAATTTTACAGCCGGTGAAACATCGAAAACTATTACTCTCGATGTGTTAGGCGACACCATCGTTGAACCCGACGAAACAATTATCGTCACCCTATCAAGTCCCGCAGGCCCGGGCGTAACACCAACAATTACCACTGCTACCGCCACCACAACGATCGCCAATGATGACAAAGTTGGCGTTACTGTTAATCCAATTACCGGATTAACTACGACTGAACTCGGCGGTAAAGCTACTTTCACAGTCAAACTCAATTCTCAACCGAGTGCTAACGTTACTTTCGGCTTAAGCAGTTCCAATGTTGCCGAAGGAACTGTTTCGACTAATAGCTTAACTTTCACTCCCGCCAACTACAATCAACCGCAAACAGTAACGGTGACTGGCGTTGACGATTTGGTAGCTGATGGAAATGTAGTTTACAAAATTATCACGGCGGCGGCTGTCAGCACCGATCTTAATTACAACAATCTCAAGCCTGATGATGTCACCGTCACCAACAGTGACAATGAAACTCCGGGAATTACGGTGAATCCGACGGCGGGATTAACTACGGGCGAAGATGGCAGCAAGGCTAACTTTTCGGTGGTGCTGAATACTAAACCAACGGCTAATGTAATTATTGGTTTGAACAGTTCTAATGTGGCAGAGGGAAGTGTTTCGACTAATAGTTTAACTTTCACTCCGGCTAACTGGGATACAGCGCAACCGGTGACAGTAACTGGGGTAGACGATAGTATTGTTGACGGCGATATTGACTACAAAGTTATCACGGCGGCTACTGTTAGTACAGATCCGAATTACAGCAACAAAGATGTATCGGATGTTGGTATTACCAATAAGGACAATGATACGGCTGGTGTTTCTATTAGTGTTGCCGAAACAACTGCTACAGAAGGCGGGGCTAATGGCAGTTACACTGCGGTGCTGAAATCGCAGCCGATCGCCCCTGTCACTCTCACTCTCACCACAGGTAGTCAGATTGAGCCGATCGCGCCTATCACTTTCACATCCGTTAATTGGAATGTATCTCAACCAGTTACGGTGAAAGCTGTTGATGATGCGATCGTGGAAGGGGCGCACAGCGGGAATATCACTCACAGTGTGACTAGCGGTGATGTTAAGTATAACGGGATTGTGGTTGGTGGGGTGGTTGTGGCGATTACGGATAACGACATTGCACCAAAGCCACCAGTAGTCGTCGATCCGATAGTCGTCGTCGAGCCAAAGCCACCAGTAGTCGTCGATCCAGTAGTCGTCGTCGAGCCAAAGCCACCAGTAGTCGTCGATCCAGTAGTCGTCGTCGAGCCAAAGCCACCAGTAGTCGTCGATCCAGTAGTCGTGGTCGATCCAGTAGTCGTCAATCCGCCAGTCACTACAGGAACAGGTGGCACAAACAGACCGATCGTCATACCGAGATCTAATGAAACTATCTTGGGATTACCGATAACTGGCGATCGGCCTTTGGGTATTCCCACGGTAAGTTTTTCCCAAGCTACTTACAAAGTCAATGAAAGTTTCACAGGAATTGTTCAGGCACAAATTACTCTCACTCGCACTGGAACTCTAGGGGATCTAAACAGCAGTTCCACGGTGTTCTTAGAACCTCCTACAGGTTCAGCGACTTTCAGAACAGATTGGAACTTTTCCTCCATCCCCAATACCCCTCCTTTTCTCATCTTTAACCCAGGCGAAAATAGCAAAACTTTCACAATTGACATCTTACCGGATGGTATAGCTGAGGGAACAGAAGAAATCGCGTTTCGGATCGCTAATAATGCTTTTAATGCCAGTATTGGCACTCCAAGCTTTGCCACCGTGGAAATTTTGGATGCTGAGTCACGGTTCATCGACACGAACGTTCCGATTTCTCCGAAGCGCTTGTACTCAGCTATCTGGGGAGACTATAACAATGACGGCAAACTGGATATCCTCGGAAACAACCAAATCTACAAAAACACCGAACTCCTCGATAACAACAATCAAAGGTCTAGCGAATATGGCTTTAGCGAAAGTAATCGAATAGACTTGTCAGGTGATTTCTCAGCATGGGGAGATTACAACAATGATGGGCGCCTGGATTTCTCGGTCGGCCAGAATCGTGGCAGCAACAATGAAAGCAGAGACATCTACAGCAACAACTTTGCCAAGAGAGCAACGCTACCTGATGTTTACGGGTTCCGTTCCTACGTGACTTCGGCAGATTATAACAATGATGGTCGTCTGGATATCTTGCAAACAGCCAACGATAGTTGGCGGGATGATAATAACAAGCTCTATCGCAACTCCGGCTCTGTCAACGGTCAAGACAACTTTAGCTTTGAGCAACAGAGCACGACTGGACTACCATCCAGTAGAGGTTTCGCTGCTTGGGGCGACTATGACAACGACGGTAAACTTGATGTTCTGCTCAATGTGCCGGATTCCAGCGGCAGAACAACTGCCAAACTCTACCGCAACTCGGGCAATTCCAATTCCGTTTTTAATGGTTTTTTTAATGGTTTTACAGACACTGGCGTAATATTTCCTGGTTTTAGTAACGTTGATCAAATCGCTTGGGGAGACTACGACAATGATGGCAAACTGGATATCCTAGTCAGTGGTTCCGATAGTTCATTCCAGCAATCGCAGTCCATCACCAAAGTCTTCTGCAACGCAACCAGTACCAGGGAGCCAAACAGATTTGATGACATAGGTGTAAAAATACCTGGTCGGGTTAATTCTCTATCTCAAAATCCTTGGGGAGACTACGACAATGACGGCAAACTGGATATCCTAGTCAATGTCAGTGTTTTGACTCAGCTAGATGCGGGAAGTTCACAAAAAGTAGTCACCAAAGTCTATCGCAACAACACAGGCAGACCTTTTAACCCAAATGACCCAAATGGCTTTATTGACCCAAATAGCTTTACTGGTCAAAATAGCTTTATCGACAGTGGCGTAGAAATCGGCAGTGTCGTATCGCCTCCTGGTGGTCAAGCTTATTCCAATGCAGCTTGGGGAGACTACGACAAGGATGGAAAATTGGATATCCTGGTCGCTAGTAATTCAATAAAGGAACTCAACAACCCAGCAGGAGATGTCTTCTCTACCAAAATCTTCCGCAACAACACTCCTAAAGCGAACACTCCTCCCACCGCACCCACAGGGCTGACGGCTGCAGCTTCGGGCCCAGAAGTTACCTTCAACTGGAATAAAGCGAGTGATGCTCAAACTCCTCCTAATGGTTTAAGCTACAACCTTCGAGTTGGCACTAAGCAAGGGGGCGCAGAGATTCTTTCCCCGATGTCTTTGAACGATGGAACTCGGCAACTCGTGGGGTTGGGGAATGTCAATCAAAACACCCGATGGCAACTCAAAAACTTGCCCCGAGGGAAATATTTCTGGAGCGTGCAAGCAATTGACACAGCTTGGGCCGGTTCGCCTTTTGCCAAAGAAGGCAGTTTTACGATCGACAACCGCCCGCCAGAAGAGAAGATTCGTTTAAGTGGCAGGTACACTGAGCTTAACCAACCCATCAAAGATGTATACATTGACCCTGATACCAATCTCTATGGCGACCAGATTTCCTACCAGTTAACTCTACCTGATGGCAGTCCTTTATCTAATAGTGATCCAAACACTAATTGGCTAGGAATTGAATCCAGACCCTGGGAAAACACCATCATATTTACCGGCACCCCTCCAAGTGATGGGAAACCCTTCGAGGTGAAGTTAATCGCTACAGACTCTTACGGTGCCAGTAGCGAACAGACTTTCAAGGTGACAACAAAAAATGGTCGCTGGGTAATTGACGGCTACATCTCCGGTGCAACTGTCTTCCTCGATGCCAACAAAAACGGCATCAAAGACACCAACGAACCATCCACAATTACCGATACAGGCGGCAAATTCGATCTCAACATCCCCTTCGAGATATTCGACACGAACAAAAACGGAGAAATCGACCCATCAGAAGGCAATTTAGTTGCGATCGGAGGCACTGACACCGCCACCGGATTACCCCTAGAAACACCAGTCACCGCACCACCAGATTCCACAGTTGTCACACTCCTAACTAGCTTAGTCGCCGACTTAATCGACAAGGGAATTGCACCCGAAGCCGCCCAATCTTTAGTCAAAGCCGCCCTTTCCCTCCCCGCTGAAGTTGACCTGACTAGCTTAGATCCAATCCTAGCTACCAACAACAACCAGCCTGGGGGAGTCCAAGTCTTAGCAGCAATGGTGAAAGTCCAAAACACCATCACTCAAACAGTCGCTTTGATTGACGGTGCATCCAGTGCAGCCGATCGCGATCTTGTCAAAGCTGTTGTCAGTTCAATGGGCGATAAAATTCAAGGCGGTGCTATCTTAAACCTCAGCAATCCAGCCGCCTTAGAACCAATAATTCTGCAATCCGCTGCTAAAATCCAGCAGATTGACCCCAGTTTCAACATTCAAAAAGTCACCTCTATTACCTCGCAAGCTGCGACAGTAATGGCAACAGCAAATCAGCGCATTGATACCGCCGTCACCAACCCAACAGCAACATCAATTCCCCAAGCCGTTGCCCGCGTCCAACAAGTATCCTTGGGCGCAACTACTCAAGACTTCAAAGCAGTTGGTGCCGGAAGCAAGCCAATTTCCCAGTTAGTTACTGACAATACTGGTGCTGCTTTAGATAGCAAAATTCAAGCAGTAACATTGCCTGCTGGGATTGCAACTCCTATAGTCACCGGTGACGCAGATTTGGGCAGCAATTCTGGTCAAATCAACGGCACAAATGGCGATGACATCCTCACTGGCACTACCGGAAATGATGCAATCAACGGCCGACGAGGCAACGATTCCCTAGACGGAGGCCTTGGAGATGACACTCTTTACGGCGGCAAAGGTAGCGATACTTTGCTCGGCGCTAGCGGTAATGATGTCTTGTTTGGCGGCCGCGGTGCTGATATCTTAAACGGCGATGATGGTAATGATATCTTGTTTGGTGGCAAGGGAGATGATTTACTCAATGGCGGCTTAGGAAATGATACTTTGACTGGAGGAAAGGGAGTCGATAAATTCCTAATCTCCACCAATTCTGGGACTGATACTATTACCGATTTTGAATTTGGTAAAGACTTCTTAGTATTGGGTAACGGGCTGAATTCTTCACAATTGGCGATTAGTCAAGATAGCGGTGTAACATTAATTCGGTTTGCCCAAACTGGAGAGATTTTAGCTTCTATCAGCGGAGTTTCTGCTGGGAGTATTACCGCAGGGAGTTTCGGATTGATTTAACAAAAATCGGCGGTTAAAACCGCCTATATACAAACAAAACCCCCGGAGGCGGGTTGAAAAAGACCGGGCGAATGGAATTCGCGTCTATACAGACAAAACCTGCCTCCGCAGGTTGAAGAATAGGCGGTTAAAATTGCGTTTTTTCTTCAGTCCGCGGAGGCGGACATTGTTTGTATAGTCGCGGTTTCAACCGCCGGATTTTGTCTGTGCAGACGCGGTTTCAACCGCCGGATTTTGTCTGTGCAGATGCGGTTTCAACCGCCGATTTTTCTAACATATCAAATCAACAGCGCTGATATCGCATACCCGGCAATTGCGAAACTAATCCCAACAATTCCAACTGCAAAAGAATACCAGAAACCGTCCCCGCTTCCAATCCCGCAGCCTCCACAATTGTATCAAGAGAATTCGGCCCCGAACCCAGAGCTTTTAACACTACAGCCAACTCCCCATCCAATAGCGGCTCTGGCTTTTCAGGGGTTGGATTTGCCGGAAACAAGGACAACTGCTGCGCGCTATCCAATTTTGGCATAGCTCCGAGCATTTCTAGCAATCGGTCTTCGCTTAAAAGTCGATCGCTATTGGGGAGAATCGGATGAGCACCTTTACTCAGCAACTCCAAACATCCAAACGATCGCTCATCATCCAACCTTCCCGTCAAAACATACACATCCCGACAAAACTCATTCGCTTGATAAGCAGTAATTAACGCCCCCGACTTCTGCGGAGCTTCTATCACAATAGTAGCGCGGCTCAAGCCAGCAATTATCCGATTTCGGCGCGGAAAATTAGTTTTATTCGGTTGAGTGCCCGCCGGATATTCACTAATTGCCAATCCCTGCTGTAACAGGCGATCGCACAACCGCTCATTTGGCTTAGGATAAACGATATCAACCCCAGTACCAAAAACAGCCAAAGTCCGACCTCCCGTCTCCAAACAGCTTGTATGAGCCTCCGTATCAATACCTGCGGCAAATCCCGAAACAACAGTAAAACCATTTTTAGCCAAAGCCACACTAATTTTACGAGTCCAGCGGCGGCCGTATTCCGAAGGACTGCGAGTGCCAACAATTGCCACCGTCGGCGTAATTCCTTGATTCTCTTTGATATCGACTAAACCGCGATAATACAGCACCGGCGGCGGGCTGGGAATTTCCAATAATAAGCTGGGATAATCCCGATCTGCGGGTGTCCAGAAACAGGGAT
Source organism: Microcoleus sp. PH2017_09_SFU_O_A (assembly GCF_020738625.1). Classification (NCBI taxonomy): domain Bacteria; kingdom Bacillati; phylum Cyanobacteriota; class Cyanophyceae; order Oscillatoriales; family Microcoleaceae; genus Microcoleus; species Microcoleus sp. PH2017_09_SFU_O_A. The sequence goes on along the minus strand of NZ_JAEQCF010000045.1, from coordinate 25,560 downwards.
TGTTAATAAGATGTTTCTCAATAAATTCTTCAGGATTGAGTTTAGATCGTTCTTGTACAGTGGTATCAATTACCTGCTTGCCAAACCCTTCTACTCGCATTAAATCTACTGGTTTCGCCATCCAAGCTTCTGCCAAAGTATTAAAATGTTGGTGCAATCTTTGCAACAAAATCGGCCCTATACCATTAATCTGTGACCATGCTAACCAGTAAGCGCGTTCTTCTAGCAACGACTTGCCCTCAATTTATCTGAAAATAATTTTATCATTTTTGGTATAAACAGCACTATCCATTGCTGTCAACTTAAAAAAGGTACGTTGTTGGGCTTTAGCCCTCTTTAGATTTATAGACAAAGAGGGCTGAAGCCCAACAACGTACCTAAGCTTTCCAATTGACAAAACGGGCATAAATATAAGCAATGATTTCCCCAGTCACAGTCCGAAAACCTGCGCTAGATTTCCACCATTCTTGTGAGTTATAATCTTCCGATTCCGCAGCTATAATCCCGACTTTAATTTCAGGATTCAACACTTCTTTGAAAACCATCCAACTGCGGCGGGCATGAGTGCCAATAGAATAAAGATTGATTGAGTCCACTTTTAGGGCAGAAGTAGCTAGCCAATCTCGAAGTGCGATCGCAGAAGCAGCAGTGCGGTGTTTCACAACATTCGGTGCGGGTACAGCTACCACTTTGTCCTTATCAAATCCTAGCGCAATACAAGTCGCGGCGGTCAGTTCAGCATAATTTTTATATTGGGCGAGATAGTGGCCCTTACTTACCGGAAGCCCGGTTGTCACCAATTTCCGGTATCCGCCTTTGTTGAATTCTGCGATCGCACTTTCGACTGCATAATCCGGCAACCAGCCTTCCACAACCACTATATCTGCTTTAATCGGCGCATTTACCGCCAAAAATGGATGAATATTTGTGATAATTAAGACCATTGTAATGATTAAACCTGCGATCGCAATTACCCAACCTTCCCAGGTAATTGCCCACATCTCTCGGCGGCGGATCAGACGAATTTTCATTTTATAGCAGAAGGAAGAAGGAAGAAGGAAGAAGGAAGAAGCAACAATACCAATGGTTTCAGGAAGAGGGAAATAGTGAGACAGTGAGAAAGTTATAAAATTGCCTTATGCCCTATTCCCTATGCCCTATGCCCTATTCCCTATTCCCCATTCCCAAATTATTTGTGTTTGAGATACTCAAAAACGCTCTTATCGCCGATATCCTGGGGGATAGGTTGAAAAAACTTGCGGACAGCAAAAATGATGAACAATATCGCCCAAAGTCCCAGCAGCAACTGTTCATTTTCCGGTGTCAAGAAGCCAAAAATATGTCCTAAAAGTAATAGCGGAACTCCCGGAGTCAAAAACTTAGTTTCTAGGCGGTTAAAGCAGAAAGCTTCTTTAAAAAAGATGCCATTCAAGGCAGCAAAAGTAAAGCCAATTCCCCACAAAGTCGCTGGATGTTCGTACACCGCCAAAGCCAAAGGTTCGCTACTTTGTAAAGCGACAAACAGTGCTGCCGCGCCGCCGATCGCCCAAAACATCTGTAACGTGCGATGCAGCGCAATCATGTAAATGTGAATAGTTGCCAAACTAACGCCTAAAGCTATCCAGAAACACGCAAAAACAGGCGTTACAGCTTGAATTGCCATTGGGTTGTCGCCCTGTTGCAACACCAGAGTAGCACCCACCGCCAAACACAGCGCCGCCACCCCCAATCCGGCGCGGTAGATCAACACTCCAGTGCGATCGCTTTCGGTAATCGTAAACTCGCCGAATTGCCCTTGATAGACTGCCGATTCATCAGGCGATTTCAGTAATTGCATCACAGCTTCCTCCTATTTGTCAGACACGAATGTACTTCTACCAAGATATACTTTATTGATAAACCGATACAGCGAGACCGAGCGATGCCCAAATTTAACAAACCTAAAGTTAACCAGCCTAAAGTTAACAAGTCTCAAGTTGACGATCGCCCAAATCAAAGCAAATCCCTTCCTTCAGAATCCGAACTTCCTTTAGTTCAGCTTGATGAAACCATTGTAGCAGGTAGAAGACCGAAACCGCTAAACGACTTGCAGCGCTTGCTTGCTGAATTACCAGAATTAGGAGGCACCTTCAAGCCAGAAATCTTCGCCGATCTCGATGAAAACAACCCATTTAATGGCGGTCAATTTGAAAGTAAGATTAGAAGAATCCTGGGAAACAAAAAAATCAATGCCGATCTTAAAAATACAATCAAATATTTAGACTACCTCAAGCAAAATTTTCAAGTTCCGTGCCATGTTACTGGCATAGAAGAGTTTGAATGGGAAGAAGAGTATCTTATGGGTTTTGGCACTAAAAAAGAATATGCAAGGCTCAAAAAAACTCAACCTTCTTATACTGATAAATTCACAATTCATCGGTTGGAAGATTTTTCTATTCAGGAAGACGGCATATTTGTGGAAGTTCAGCGCGTCGGCGATCGCAAAAAGTTTATGTTGCGTTTAGCAGAGTTAGAATCAGTTGATGATATCCCCCCAAACAATCATTTATTACATGATTATGCCGTGTGGTGGATTAATTATTAAGGAAGAGGGAGATTGGGAGATTGGAAGAGGGGGAAAAATCTTCCTTCTCCCCTCTTCCCTCTTCCCTCTGAAAACTGTCAACTGTCAACTGTCAACTGTCAACTCTTCCTTCTTCCCTCTTCCCTCTGAAAACTGTCAACTGTCAACTGTCAACTGTCAACTGTCAACTCTTCCTTCTTAATTAGATTGAAGTAGCAAAGTGCGATCGCTCGACTTTTGCCAAAGCTTCAACTAAACTGCGAACAGCAGCAATCATCGCCACTTCGCTGTTAAGTTGGCTGACAGCAGAACCGACGCCAACACCCGCAGCGCCAGCGCCAATAGCCAGCGGTGCAGTGACGCTGGAGATGCCCGAAGCGCAGAGTACGGGGACTTGTACGGCGCGGGAAATTTCAAAGGCTGCGGCCAAAGTAGGCGCTGCTTTTTCAATCAATCCCAAAGTTCCGGCGTGAATTGGTTGGGCGCTAGTACCGCCTTCGGTTTGGATGATGTTAGCGCCAGCTTTGACTAATTCGGTTGCTAACTGTACTTGTTTGTCCAGTGTCAAAATGTGGGGAACTGTTACAGAAAGAGTGATGTTCCCAAATAGCGATCGCGTTTGGCGAGTCAACTCCAAAACTTCCTCAGCTTCAAAGCGGCGCCCTACGGCGTAGAAAGCATCAAAGTTGCCAATTTCAATCAAATCAGCGCCAGCTTCTACCGCAGCTACAAACTTTTCTGGTTCCACAGCCGACACACAAATTGGCAAATTTGTCAACTGTTTTGCCATCAATACCAAATCGCGATCGCAAGCAATATCGACAAAGGAAGCGCCACCGAGATCCGCTGCTTTGACAACAGCCGCAACGTTAGCCGCATCAAAATTATTTAAACCGCTGATAATTTTCAGGGCGCGGCCTTGCTCAAATGCGCGCTGCAATTTAGGAGTTACACTCATAGTTAGCCTTCCAACTCAGAAAATTTGTTAGACTCATTTTGACACGAATTAGAACTATTTTTGATTTTTAATTCTTAATTTTTATAGGACTGATACCAATTTTTTATGAGGGTGCATAGAATCTGATCCCCCCTAACCCCCCTGGTGGGAGGGGGGGACAAGAGTTACTCAAAGTCCCCCTTCTTAAGGGGGATTTAGGGGGATCGGGATATGTGCAACGACCCATTAAATTGGTATGACGCACTCCTTGTTTAGAAACCGGGTTTTTTTACGAAAAGACGGATTTTAGACCGCAGATTAGGTAAAAAACCCGGTTTCTGGGTGCCGATGCGTAAGTTTTGTTTTAATTATTTCCCGGCTGTCGAAACTTGTGCACATCTTTGATAACTTGTACCCAGCCGTCAGAGAGAGATTCCAAAATACGATCGCCCTTTTCCTTCGTCGCCACCGTCGCATCGCCCAACACACCGCTATCAGTCAACTCTCGCGTCAGCCAAACAAAAGGCAAGCTACCTTCCATACTCAGCAAACTGTCAGCAGGCAAATCCCTCGGATACTCGCAAACTGCTCGCTCCATTTTCACCTGTTCGGGCAAAATTGACAACATCAAACTCGTTTCGGCATCTCCCGCGTGAATTCCCAATTCTAACTCTTTCGCCGTGAGTAATTGGGCCGCCACATTCGGCACCCGCCAAACAAACAGCGGAAACACTGAAAAATCCTGATATTTCTGATGAATATCCCGCACTGCAATTTCCATTACCTGCGGCTGTCCGCCGTGGGCATTCATCAATACTAATTTCCGAAATCCTGCCCGGTAAATACTGTCAGCAATTTCGCCAATTGCGGCTAAAAGTGTCTGAGCGCCGATCATAGAAGAACGTTTGAGCGTCGCCATCAAAGGCTCGGGCATAGCAAGCTGGGATCTAGACGTGCGAACAAATCGAGTAATTTGGTCGGCGAACCATTTCAGGATTTTCGGCTGCGAACCGACACCGGGCGGCGAAACTACGATCGCAGTGTGGAAAAAGTTCGTGCATCCAGACGACTTAAAACAAGTCTTGCAGGCAGTCAAAACGGCTCGGGAAACGCGATCGCTCTACTCGATCGACTACCGAATCGTGCGCGCAGACACGGCCAAAATCCGCTGGTTGAGCGTGTTAGGGACTCGCGGACAAATAAAATACCAGTCAAAATGGGATAATCGTGATATCCCATTTTGGTAAAGTTTCAGAACGTTGCCATGAGGGCAAATACTGTTTTAACTCATGAGGTAAGACTTTTACGCCTTTCTCATAAGTTGTCTCAATTAAGTTTACAATGGGATTAATTCCTTTCCATGTCATGCTAGATGCCCAGTGTACGGCAGTTTCAACTGAATCTAAAATAGCACCATTCCAATAGTGTTCAAGTGCCGCCCAGCAGCGTTCAATTGAGTTATACTTACTATGATATGGTGGATAGTAAATTAGTCGGATTCTTAAGCCAATTGCCTGAGATAACTCGATGATGCGTTTGATCAATAAAATCTGTAGTTTCAGCGGACTGTCCCATATAAATCGATAGTTGATCACTTTGAGTGTTAAGAATGCCAAAGGGGACTAATACAGCTTGCCACTCGGTATCATGATCGTCAGCCGATTTCGGTTCGATGGTTCTGGCTTTACCTCCCCGTGACAGGTTGCCAATTTTTACTTTCGCTTTGGTATCAATTGATATTCGCAGAGACTTGACATCTAGATTGGAGGCTTGATTCTCCTTCAATACATTCTCAAAAATCGCATCAGTTTCGGGAATTTTTTTCAAGGGCTTGGTTTTTTGTGTTTTTTTAGGCGATACCCCATTCGATTTAAAATCGCGCCAATTGTCTGACGAGAAGGTAATTGCTCACTGTCGTAGTTCTTCTGACTCACTAATGCCGCTCGTACCGCCATGGCCGTGATCCGGGCATACAAAAATGTCGATTGAAACTTGGGGTCTGCCTGGGACTCTGGATCTACTAAAGAACGAATATCGGCTTCTAAGTTGGGCAGCAAAATTTCACTTTTATGTCGCCCTCGTGCCCGGTAATTATCCACACAAATCAACCCGGTTTGTCGTTCATGTAAGCCTAGTTGAACACTGTCTCGGTTCCACCCCATAAATGTTTCTACTTTGCGGGCCCAAGCATTAAAGTAGTCTTCAGCCACTTTTGCCATAAAGTCTCGACGGCGATAGCCTGTCAGTTTTTTTGCCGCATCTTTGAATGTTAATTTCACTGGCTCACTCAAGATCATTTCTAGCATCCCAATTACAGAAGTAACAACCGCTTATGTCAGATTTTTTGTTTCCTACTCTTCTAGGATAACTGGGGTTATATTTAATCGCAAGCCCCTTATATGTTGCTGCGGCAGGTGCGGGCTCTGCCGCCGGAGCAAGGCGGATTGGTTCCCGCGATCGCCCTTACCGCCTATGCTGGAGAAATTGACTACCAGCAAGCCCTGACTGCGGGGTTCCAGCGGCACATTTGTAAGCCTTTAGATCCAGACAAGTTGGTGCAGGCGATGTTGGATGTGTTCGTGGAGCGATCGGGCAAAAACATTTTTTAATTTAAACTATTTTTTGCTGCTAAAAATCTTTATTTAACGAACCGCAAAGGCGCGAAGAACGCGAAGGAAAAAGAAGAAGAAGAAGAAGAAGAAGAAACAAATAAAATAGTTTTGTAGTAAGGACTTTAGTCCTCTCTCGGTCTGAGGAGCGAAAATTAAATAATTTACACATATTTGTGGGATGGGCGTCCCGCCCGTCAAGAAAGGACAAGAATCATAAAATTGTAAGTTATTTAATTCTCATTCCTGAGGACTAAAGTCCTCACCACGAACCAATTGATTGCCGATCGTATCCAATAAAAAAACCTCACAGATGGAGGTTTTTTGATGATTGTTGGCGCTATTCGGACAGGTTAAAACATCCTGTCCCTGCATCATGCCCACAGCCCGTTATACCCTAGTATTAGCGGTAATCTGTACGAACTGCTGGATCGCGATCGCCAGTTGTAGTGGTATAGCGGACATTTTCTTCGCGTTTGCGGGGCATTAAACCGAGCAAACCGGACAAGCCGAGCAAGCCCAACCATCCCCAATCAAAATCGCGATCGTTCTCAGCACTGTAGACACCAGAGCGAGGAGTAGTAGTGGTAGTGGTAGTATCTCTGCTGTTAGTACCCGGAGTTGTATTTGTCTGAGCCGAAGCAGGCAAGTTAGCTGGCACAATGGCTAGACCAGCAGCGATAATACCTGCACCGATTGCTTTGGATAAGTCAGAACGTTTCATAATTCAAATGCTCTCTGTTGGCAAAAATCTTTAACTATCATCACTATATCGATCGCCTTTCAAAGTTAAATCCACCTGTAGCAGTAAAGATTGATTAACTCCAGCTATTACTACAGATTGATATCAAATTTTTAGTGGTCATACGAAATTAAACATAGCTCGCAAAGCCCAAAACGTCACTTCGAGGGGTGTATCTCATATCGTTTCCGGCCGCATCGGTATTGTTCAAACAGTCAACCGTCAACCGTCAACCGTCAACCGTCAACCGTCAACCGTCAACCGTCAAAAATCATACAGACAATGTACTGTTGACAAAAAAAGGTAAACTCAGATATTGCACAGACAACAAAAGCTCGATCGACGGAGATTAAAACAAATTGGGAATAGAGCTACGCAGCTACGTATTTCTAGACAACTTGCAGCCACAGCACGCAGCATACATAGGCACTGTCGCCGCCGGATTCTTGCCACTGCCGGGGGATGCGTCGCTGTGGATAGAAATCTCCCCTGGCATCGAAATTAACCGAATTACCGATGTCGCCCTCAAATCAGCCTCCGTGCGCCCTGGAGTGCAGATAGTCGAGCGCCTGTACGGCTTGCTGGAAGTACACTCGGGCCAGCAGGGCGAAACCAGGGCCGCAGGCAAAGCAATTCTAGAATTCATCGGAGTCCGTAGAGAAGAATGTATCAAACCGCGAGTCATTTCCAGTCAAATTATTCGCAACATCGACCCCCACCAAACCCAATTAATCAACCGCAGCAGGCGCGGACAGTTGCTGCTGGCGGGACAAACGCTTTACGTCTTAGAAGTAGAACCGGCCGCCTATGCAGCGCTGGCAGCCAATGAAGCAGAAAAAGGTGCATCTATTAACATCTTAGAAGTTCAGGCTGTCGGTAGTTTCGGACGGCTTTACCTCGGCGGAGCAGAACGAGATATTATAGCAGGTTCCCAGGCAGCAATTGCGGCGGTGGAAAGCGTATCTGGTCGCGAAAATCCAGCAATTTTTGGTCGCAAGGAATAGGGGTTATAGGAGATGCAATTATGGCAAATACACAGCATTTAGCGCTGCTAAAAAAAGGTGCAGTTACTTGGATTGAATGGAGAAATCTCAACCCAAACCTCGAACCGGATCTGAGCGAAGCTAACCTCGCTGAAGCAAATTTTAGAGGTGCGTATCTTGGGCGGTGTAACCTTTTTAAAACAGACTTGTTTAAGGCTAAATTAATTACAGCAAACCTTGCTGAATCTAATCTCAGTTTAGCAAATCTTGCTGGAGCACAACTCCTCGATACTAAATTAGTTAAAGCTAATTTAACGGGAGCAAATCTCCGAGCGGCCGACCTCCGGGGGGCAGATTTGAGCGGGGCTAATTTAATTGGGGCGGACATCAGTGGTGCGATTCTCCAACAAACCGATTTAGGAGATGCGAATTTAATCGGGGCGGCAATGTTTCGAGTTAATGCGATCGGCGCGAACCTCAATCATGCTAATCTCAGTCAAGCCAATCTCAATCAAGCCGAATTGATTGAAGCACATTTTTACGCAGCCAATTTCTCTAAAGCTAACCTCGGGGAAGCTCACTTCACGGGAGCATATCTTTTTAGGGCAAATCTTAGTTTTGCGGACTTGAGTGCTGCCGATTTCCGCTGGACAAACCTCGGTAAAGCTGATTTGAGAGGGGCGAATTTGACAGGGGCAAATCTCAGAGGAGCCAATTTGGCTGGAGCTAATCTCGACGGCGCTCATTTGCAAGGGACAATCATGCCTGACGGCAGCATAGTTTCACAATCAGTAAGTTCGTAGTGAGGACTTCAGTCCTTTCTGTGAGTTTGAGTAAATCAGGACTAAAGTCCTTACTACAAACCAATTTTCTCATCGCTAATCAAGGTTCGTAGTCAGGACTTCAGTCCTTATCTGTGAGTTTGAGTAAATCAGGACTAAAGTCCTTACTACAAACCAATTTTCTCATCAGTAATCAAGGTTCGTAGTGAGGACTTCAGTCCTTATCTGTGAGTTTGAGTAAATCAGGACTAAAGTCCTTACTACAAACCAATTTTCTCATCGCTAATTAATTTCCACGAGCCGGTGATACATTGTACAGTCCTCTAACCGGGCCTGGTACTGCCTCCGACTCTTGCTGCTGCCGCGGTACAAACGGTTCTTGGACTCGGCTCCCAGGAGCGAAACAGCCGCTCGGTTGAGGTGCTACCTGGCAGGCTGCGGGCAAGGCCATAACTGAGGCATCAAAGGGATTGGTGGCATCGGGAACGCGAAGAATAGGGTCGCTGGAAACCTGCCGCTGCATTACTCGTCGGTAGAGGCCGCTGACGCGACTGGCATCGCGCTCGATTTCTTTTTCGGGAAAGGCAACTACGCCGCTGGGGGAACCAATTCCTAGATAGTCGCCCATGTAACCTTGCAAGCTGACGTTGTGATAAAAGTCTCCTGAAGCTTCAAAGAATTGTCGGTTGAAGTTGTCACCAACGGGGCTAAATCGGGCTGTATCTGCTTGAGCAGGTTTGACGGATGCCAGTGCGGCAGAGGCGACAGCGAGAATCAACGCACTGCTGAGGCTTTTTAACTTTTGACTCATAAATTTCAGCTTCTAGATTAATTACGGTTCCAATATAGACTGATTATCGGCGGATTATTTGCGTTTTCTACAAGGTGTTAAGTTATGGATGCTGCTGATTTAAAGGTGTTGCGCGATCGACTTTTGGATTTATTGTGCGAGTTTGCGTACCGCGAGGGCGACTTTGTGCTGTCTTCGGGGCAGAAAAGTTCTTATTATATCAACTGCAAACCGGTGACTTTGCACGCTGAAGGTGCTTTGGCGACGGGGCGCGTACTCTTCTCGATGCTGCCACCTCAAGTGCAGGCTGTGGGCGGTTTGACGTTGGGTGCTGACCCGATTGTAACTGCTGTGAGTGTGGTTTCGGCTCTGGAAGGTCGATCGATTCCGGCGCTAATTGTCCGCAAAGAGACGAAGGGACACGGGACAATGGCGTATATTGAGGGGCCTGTGTTGCCTGAAGGGACGAATGTGGCGGTGTTGGAAGATGTCGTAACGACGGGTAAGTCGGCGATGCAGGCGGTGGAGAGGCTGCGGGGTGCTGGCTATAAAGTCGATCGCGTGTTGTCGCTGATCGATCGAGAGCAAGGTGGAGCTCAATTATATCGCGAGCAGGGATTGGATTTTCAGGCTGTTTTTACGATCGCCGATCTCAAGGAATGGATTAGTAGCAAGCAATAGGTAAAAGTGCGATCGCCAATCTCCTAGCCTAAAAAATCGCGTCAACTGCCGCCGAACATTTAATAGCGAGAACGGCGGGCGATCGCATCAAATTCACAGCACTCATTACCACAGACAACCAAAAATGTCAACTCACAATTACAGAAGAACAGTTGAAGAAATCCGTGAGTTAGCTTCGATGTTTTGGCCTTCCGACTTATCTCAAAAGGAAGCATAACTCAGTGTTATACCAAAATTGATAGAAACTCAAGATCAATTTATTGCTATTCTTAGCGTCACTGTTTCAGAGTTAAGCGGATTATTTCAAATAGTAAACTCTTCAACACTTTCAGGAAATATGTTCCTGAAGGATTTAATTGTACTGGCGGACTTTGGGGGAGAAATGATAAAAAGATATCCGCTCAATAAATAGGGGTAACAGCAAAAAAGAAGGTTCACAATCTAGGCACAGCATGGTAAAATAGTATCCGCTCAATAAATCGGGGGAAATCACTTAATGATGAGACTCAAACATCGCAAAATCGTTTCCAACACGGTACTCTACCCCGATTTATTGAGCGGATACCTAAAATCGCCATGCAAAAAATCCGTTTCATTGACTTATTCTCAGGAATAGGCGGCATGAGATTAGCCTTTGAAGCCGCCGCACATTCCTTGAATCTGGAAACAGAATGCGTATTAAGTAGCGAAATCAATCCCGATGCTCAATTAGTCTACCAGACCAATTTTGGCGACACACCTTCAGGCGACATCCGACTAATTGACCAACTTCCAGAACATGATATTTTACTAGCAGGATTTCCTTGCCAATCCTTCTCCTACGCAGGCAAAAAAGCAGGTTTCGGTGATACACGAGGCACCCTGTTCTTTGAAATAATGAGGCTAATCGATACCGCTCAACCTCAAGCATTTATTTTTGAGAACGTCCGGGGACTTGTCAGCCACGACGGTGGCAGAACCCTCGAAACAATTAAACACGAAATTACCAGTAGAGGTTACAGCTTCGATTACTTTATACTCAACAGCTCCAACTTTAGTTTACCCCAAAACCGCGTCCGAGTTTACCTAGTAGGAATTTTAAATGCTTCGCCCCAATTTGGGTTAATTTCCGACTTAGGCCCAAAAGATTCCCATTCCTGCAACCATCAACAGTTATCCTTATTTTCCCCGTTGAGTAAACCCGTCGCAGTTGCAGATATTTTGGAAGACAATCCAGACCAAAAATATGATTGCTCGCCAGAATTTGTCAAGGCATTGAAACCAATCGTTAACAATGATTTAAATCGCTTGCACGGAATCCGATTAATCGACTATCGTGGCGGCAATTCGATTCATTCTTGGGAATTGGGTTTGCGAGGCCAGTGCAGTTTAGATGAAATTGAGTTGATGAATCGTTTTATATTGAAAAGGCGCAATAAAGAATTTGGACATCACCAAGATGGGAAGCTTTTAACTAAAGAACAAATCGCTACTTTTTTCGCTCATCCCAATCTCGATCGCATTCTGGATTTACTGGTTGCCAAGAAGTACCTACAGCGCAACAATGATTTGTATAAACCTGTATCGGGTAACTTTTCCTTTGAAGTCTATAAATTTCTAGATCCGCAGAAGATTTCTGTAACACTTGTTGCCAGCGATGCAAATAAATTAGGTGTTTATCACAACCATAGAGTCCGGCGAATTACTCCCCGCGAAGCCGCACGGTTACAAGGTTTTTCCGATAGTTTTGTACTGCATTTCAATGATGATAAAGCTTACTATCAACTGGGCAATAGCGTCAGTATTAATGTGGTAAAAGCTGTGGCGAAAGAAGTTATGCAGAATATTTTGTCCTCTACCAAACAAAAAGTTAGTGCCTTTTGAATTGGGAAGGGTGGGCGAATTTATCCGCCCGCCCTAGCAATATAGTTAGCTTAGCGCTACAGGTTCCTTAGCAAGAAATTTCTCCAACTCAGTCAAAGCATCGGCATCAACCTTAGTCTGCATCGGACAGAACTTAGGCCCGCACATCGAACAGAATTCCGCAGTTTTGTAGATATCTGCTGGCAAAGTTTCGTCGTGATATTCCTTTGCTCTTTCAGGATCGAGCGATAGCTCAAATTGACGGTTCCAATCGAAATTGTAACGCGCTTTGGAAAGTTCGTCATCGCGATCGCGCGCACCCGGACGGCCGCGCGCGATATCCGCAGCGTGAGCCGCAATTTTGTAAGCAATCAGCCCGTTTCTGACATCCTCAGCATTCGGCAATCCCAAGTGTTCCTTAGGAGTCACGTAGCACAGCATAGCAGTACCGTACCAACCAGCCATCGCCGCCCCAATCGCTGAGGTAATGTGGTCATATCCTGGTGCAATATCAGTCACCAACGGCCCCAAAACATAGAAAGGAGCTTCCGAGCATTCCTCCATTTGTTTCTTGACATTAAACTCAATTTGATCCATAGGTACGTGGCCCGGGCCTTCCACCATTACCTGCACATCATGTTCCCAAGCTTTGCGAGTTAATTGTCCCAAAGTTTTGAGTTCAGCTAATTGAGCTTCATCCGACGCATCGTGAGTGCAACCGGGGCGCAAAGAATCTCCCAAACTAAACGAAACATCATATTTCTTGAAGATTTCAATGATGTCGTTAAAGTGAGTGTAGAGAGGATTTTGTTTGTGGTGGTGTAGCATCCACCGCGCCAAAATTCCGCCACCACGAGAGACAATCCCAGTCAGCCGATTTTTCACCAACGGCAAATGCTCAATCAGAATTCCGGCGTGAATTGTTTGGTAATCTACGCCTTGTTGAGCGTGTTTGTCAATGATGTGCAGGAAGTCATTCGCCGTCAGACTTTCCATATTACCGTGCACGCTTTCTAGAGCTTGGTAAATTGGTACAGTACCGATAGGAACTGGTGAAGCTTTGATAATCGTAGTACGAATTTCATCCAAATTGCCACCGCCGGTGGACAAGTCCATCACGGTGTCAGCACCGTATTTAACTGCTAGTTTAAGCTTGTCAACTTCTTCTTCCATATTGGAAGAGTTCGGAGATGCACCGATGTTAGCATTGACTTTGCATTTAGACGCAATGCCGATCGCCATTGGTTCCAAATTCGTATGATTGATGTTAGCGGGAATAATCATCCGTCCCCGCGCTACTTCGGCGCGGATCAGTTCTCCTGGGAGATTTTCTCGCTTAGCAACAAAGTCCATTTCCTCAGTAATGACACCTTGACGGGCGTAGTGCATTTGAGATACGTTGCTGTGACCCTGACGCTTAGCGATCCATTCGGTACGCATATCTTAATGTCCTTCATAAACAGCTTCCCTCCGCTGGTATTACCCAGACTCAGGTTCTAAGGGTGTTTTCTCAGCCCGGATCTGCGGGCACCCCTAGCTTTAGGCTTATGATACTAGCACTTACGTTGGGCAAAGATTAAATCTTTATAAAAAATTCCACAAATATATAATTTTTCAAGAATTTTAAGAATTTTTATTAAAAATTAAATATCTTTAATTTTGCAATTTATCAATGGTCGTAAAGCGCAGCTATCCCATAGGTAATCGTCCTTTCCCAATTTATGATATTTCTGTCATAAAAAAAGAGCGATTACCCAGAATTCAACAACTAACAAAACAATCACAATTCATCGGGATTAATGCCCATTTGGCGCAACTTTTCTGCCAAACGATCTGCCCGAAGTCGTTCTTCGTCAGCGCGAAGGCTTTCTTGTTGAGCGCGAAGGCTTTCTTGTTGAGCGCGAAGGCTTTCTTGTTGAGCGCGAAGGCTTTCTTGTTGAGCACGTTCCTCCCCTATTAATAACAAATTGCCTTCACTATCCCACCAACGCAACCAAGGCAAATTCATCTCATCATATTCCCCTTGCCAGATTCCCAATTCAACTCCAAGCTGTGGAATCGGATAGCGCCCGCGATCGTTCGGACTCAGGCGCTGATAGCGGTTGTCTTCTAAATGATACATTTCTACAGCCGCTTTTTTCACTTCATAAATCCCGTAAAAAGGAATGCGGATCGCCTGTTCGTAAACCCAGAATTTGCCAGGTTTTTGTTCTGGTTGTTCTTCTCTATCTGGGTCTGGCGGTGGAGTTCTGTCTCGTTCTTCTGAACCGTTCCCCGACACAAATTCAATTGCAATTAGCGGTGCAACGTATTCTTTCCACAATACATAGGAACGCCTCACCTGACCATTTAAAAGTGGCGGTACATTGGGGACGTAAAACCAATCTGGTGCTTCGGCGCCGCGTTCGGGAGGGTCAGTTAAACGCCAATAAATCCCGCAATCTTGACCGATGCGGTACCGTCCGTCAGGGTGAATTTTTTGCAATACAGGCCGCAGGGAATCGGTGAGAATAATGCTTTGAGGCAGTTCTTGAAAGTTTTTCACAAAAGTACCGTCAGACTCTGGCAGTTCGGTGTGGTCTGGGAGATGGGTGACTCCCAATTCAAATGGTTTAGCAACAGTCATAAAACTTTCGCTGATTTGAGGAGTTAAATTAATTATATAGTAAGTCTAAGGTTTTGGTAATTGGGAGTGGGAATCGAAAATAAGATAAAAGTCAGCCTAACCCAAGATTAAATCAATACTCACTACAAAATCGGGAAAAGCCAGCGGCGAAATTTGTTGTCCGCGTTCAAACTTTTGTATTGAAGTGTAGCCATTTATCGTCGGCTGGCGGTAAACTTCCAAACAGTTTTCCTCAAGATCCCACAGCCATACTTCCTGAATTCCAGAACGCGCATAATTAGGAACTTTGACATCGCGATCGAAATCTACAGTGCTATCTGAAACCTCTACTAAAAGCAACACCTCTGATGGTATTGGATGCGCTGTAGCGTAGTAGTCAGAACGAGGTTGCAGCAAGACAACATCCGGTTGAGGTTCAGTCCTTTCTGTCAACTGAATTGGATCTTGAACACCCAAAATAGCACGTCTTCTCTCCAGATCGGAGAACATAGCGATCAGACGCTTTACACAACTTGCATGACGAGTCCCAATTGCTGCCATTTCGATAATTTCTCCTTCGATCAATTCGACTCTGTTATTTTTATTAAAAACACCTACTTTAATCATCAGGTGATATTCTGGCACTGTAAATAGCCGTCTTTTCATTTCAACAGACATAACTATTCTCCTTTTTTCGCAGTTAGTTTAAGCGGGAGCATCTCTATTTTGCAAAAAGCATTTTTTTTATTATAGTGCGAGCTTAAGAGCTCGCGATTTGTAGCATACGCGAGCGGGGACAGCACTATAAATGCAAAACTGAGATGCTCCCGTTTAAGCTTACTATTTTTTTAACCCAAGATTAAATCAACACTCACTGTCAACTCAGGAAAAGCCAGTGGTGAAACTTGTTGATCGCGTTCAAATTTTTGCACTGAAGTGTAGCCATTTGCGGTGGGATTGCGGTAAACTTCTAAACAGTTTGCTTCCAAATCCCATAACCATACTTCCTGAATGCCCGATCGCGAATAATTCGGTATTTTCACATCGCGGTCATAATTAACGGTACTATCTGCTACCTCTACCAGCAGCAAAACATCCTCGCTATTTGGCAGGGATTCTTCATAAAAATCAGCGCGACGCTGTACTAAGGCAATATCAGGTTGAGGTTCTGAGTTATCATTGAGGCAAATAGGATTTTGCACCCGGATGATAGCACGTGTTCGCACCCGATCGCCAAAAAACTCTGCCAGGCGATCGACACGGGCGGCGTGGCGCCTACCAATTGCTGCCATTTGGATAATTTCTCCTTCGATAAGTTCCACTCGTTCGCGATCGCTAAAAACACCAGCTTCACTCATCAGGTGATATTCTTGCACTGTAAATAGCCGTCTTTGCATTTTCACAGACATAACTATTCTCCTTTTTTAGCATTTGGCATAAGTTTACCATTTTTGCCAAAAATATTCCAATACAGCTCAGTTGCGCTGTACCTTACAACTAACTCTCCGAAGATTCATCGACTTGTGGCTGGTTTTGAGTATCTTTTTCACCGGCTGCAAATCCTTCTGTATCTTGTTTTAATTCTGAGGCAATTGTGCCTCGATCGCGCCAAGCTTCGGCATTTTCTGGCTTGATAGCAATGGCTCGATCGTATGCTGCCATTGCTTCTTCGTAGCGCTTTAATTGCGACAAAGCTGTACCGCAGTGGTGCCAAGCATCGTAGGATTCTGGCTGAATTGCGATCGCCTTTTCGTAAGCTGCGATCGCTTCTTCATGGTGCTGCAATTTTGCCAAAGATTCGCCTTTGCCAAACCAAGCTTCGTAACACTTGGAATTAAGCGTGATTGCTTGGGAGTAAGATGCAATTGCTGCTTCGTGTTGTGATAGTTTGTCGAAAGCTGCGCCTCGGTTGTGCCACACTTCAAAATCCTGCGGTTTAATGGCAATTGCTTTGTCGTAGGATGCGATCGCCTCTTGATGGAGCTGCATTTTTCCCAGCACGGCGCCTCTATTGTACCAAACTTCGTATTTGTCGGCCCGGATATCGAGAGCCCGATCGTAAGAAGCAACAGAATCAGCGTAGCGGAGCAATCTCCACAGCATATTACCTCGATTGTACCAAGTCTCGTATCTCTTGGGATTGAGCTCAAGAGCGCGATCGTAAGAATCGACTGCGGCGGCGTACTGCTGTACTTTACCCAGCATCGCACCTCGGTTGTGCCATATTTCGCTGTCGGTTGTTTTGATAGCCAGGGCGCGATCGTAACTGGCGATCGCCTCTTCGTAATGCTGCAATTTACCCAACAAAGCTGCTATGCTGTGCCAACAACCGTATTTTCTCGGCTCGCTCGCACTTGCTCGCTCGTAACAGGCGATCGCCTCTTCGCACCTCTGCAATTTTCCCAGCAAATTCGCTTTATTGTACCACGCTTCGTAGTGATCCGGTTTAATTAATATTGCTTGGTCGTAACTGGCGATCGCCTCTTCATGACGCTGCAATCTAATTAACACATTGGCGCGCCAATACCACGCCTCATCCGCATTCTTGTTCGTTAAAATAGCTTTTTCTACGCAGGCTAATGCCTCATTGTAATTGCCCTGAAAATAAAGCTCTTCGACTTGCTTTATACAATCGTCAGCAATCAAATTTTGTCCGTCACTAGCAGGTGCTGTTGCAGAAGTTTGTGCATTATTTAACTGCCGCTGAGGTGCGAGTTTGACAGCTTCTTTGGCAACAATTGCCGGAACCTGGGAAATTTCCTGAACAATTTGAGATTTTTTCTCGTCAACTTCTGTTACCAACACTTGCAGGCGCATGATAAATTGAGATTTGAGAGTCTCAATTTGCTCGACGGAAGATTTGGAAAGTTCAGTTTCTCTAGTTAAAAAATCAAGTGATTGTTTAGCTGCACTCATTTGTGCCTCTAATTCATCCCTCATTTTTTGAGTCAGTTGGCGAGAGTTGAGCAACTCTGATTCCAACACACCAATGCCGTGCAATCTTTGATTGGCGTCAGCAACCAACTGTTTGACTACCAGCCTGCGGATCGCCCAAAAAAAGGCGATTGTCACCGGTGGCAAAATAGTACCCAGAATTAATAAAATATTCAGCAGAGTTATCGTATTATTAAAACCATATCCAGTTTCTGCACTGCCAGTCCGTGGAGAGAAAAAATCGAAAGCGTCGCGAACTTGGGGACTGCTTTTAACCCCAGTTTCGATTAATTTAGCCAGCCATGTTTCTTGTAAAGATTGAGTCAGTTCATCGGTGGCTCTAGCAGCAGGATTTGCCTTGGTTTTAACAGCAGGAGATAATTCAGCGCCGGCCGCTGCTACCAGCAAACCAGTCTGCGATTTTACCGCAATTCGTGGGGAAAATTGTTCGTCGGCGATCGTCTCGGGCGCGCTCATTGACTCCGCCGGACGAGAGACGGTATTATTTATGGCATCAACAAAGTTGCTGGCCTGCGGTGTCTCACCAGAGATGGGAGGTGCAGCCGGAGCGGCGTTAGTTTGAGCAGTTACATTCTGGGATGCGAGGGCGGCCAGAGTCAAGAGAGCTACATTTGAGACTCGCATAAACGTCAACTCACCTAGGAGAAATTAGTGTTGTTTGTCAGCAGATCGGGCGATCGACCTCATACTCTCAGCAGTGACAATAGCTTTGATGAGGAATTCTGGGTTACTATCTCCAAAATACGGGCTGCGTCTGACTTGTCAGGAAAAGTCCCAATAATACTCGCCACATAACTTGTGTCAAAGAACACTTTCTCGCACCTAATCCGCCTCCAATCATCCTCGGAATCATCGGGGCGGCTTCACCAATCTGCACAATTTGCCTCATATCCGCCTAAACCGCCCCAACTGATCCGATTTGTACCTCTAAACCGCAGCTAAAACTGCTGACTGTTGCTGTTGTACCGTCGCTGCATCTAAATCGGCACCGTAAATTTCGCAGCTATTATTCGGACTTTCAATCAGCTTAATCTTGTGCAACTCAGCGCCCAATTCCCGTATGGGCGATCGCAACAATTGCCCGATCCGAACCGCAATATTCTCCGCCGTTGGCACAACCTTCTCAAAATAAGCAATATCCTTATTTAAAAAAGTGTGATCGAAAGGTTCAACAACATAATCATCAACAGCTTTTTGCAAAGCTCCCAAATCAGCAATCATCCCAGTCCGCGCATCAATTTCCCCTTTAACAGTCACCTCTAAATGATAGTTGTGACCGTGACCGTTAGGACGAGCACATTTGCCATAAATTTCCGAGTTTTCTTCAAAACTTAAATCGGGACGAGCCAACCGATGGGCGGCACTAAAATGAGTGGACAGAGTTAGATAAGCTTCCATGCCATTTCCTAAATATTCAGCCCAAAGTTCCGGGTGTTCAAACAATTGAATTTTGCTCACAGGCAAATGAGGAGCTAGCCGCAGCCAAATTTGCCGTGCTATGTTTTCGGTAGTTGGCAGAGTCTGCCCAAATTCCGGCCATGCTTCGTTAAGGTAAGAAAAATCGAGATCCTTGGTAACTTCCCGCTTGATGACGTGTTTGACATCAGACAGGTTGAGCACCATGCCGTACTCGTCGAGTTCTCCTATCATGGAAACGTAAAGAACGTAATTGTGTCCGTGTCCCGGTGCGCGGGCAGTTGGGCCAAACCGTTCAAAGTTCTCGGCTTCGCTCAACTCCGGTAGCCAGTACCGGTGACTCGCCGAAAACTGTGCCCGACGATTGATGATGCACTGCATAAAAGTCAAGTAGGGTAAGCTTGTTAAGTTCTGTAAAGGACTTACTTCTTAAGGATAAACTAATTTTTGCTGGAATTTTTCGATAATTTTAGGGTGCTGCGAATGAATTTCTACCAATTTTCGAGATATTGGCAACAGCTAGCCTCACCAGGCGCTGGGCTGATTTTGGACGACAACACAGATATCACCGGCAGAAAATACCGCTACAAAACAGTTTCTCGCCATCAGTTGCTTTTCCATCAGTTAAGAATCTTTGACAAAGTGCGATTCCCTACAGGGTAGCTGCGCTTGACGACCTTTTTGCAACACAGCGCACTCCGCAGTTCGGGTTTTTCGCATAAACTCTGCCACAGTCAGGAGTTTGCGGTTCAGTTGCCAGCAAAACTAATCATCCATCACCAATTACTCATTACCAAATCTTAATGAATTGGATTACTGAACAAGCCGATCGCTTTTTTGAAAATTTGTATGGTGCGATCGCAACTCCGCTATTTTATATCGGGGACACTCATCTGTCCATTAGTGCGATCGTCAAACTGATAATATTAGCTATATTAGCCTTCGTTATAGCTCGTCTCATCAGTGAAGGAATCAAACGCAGCCTGCTAGTTAGGATGGGATTGGATCGGGGCAGTCGGGAAGCAATTTCCACCATCATCAGCTACATCTTAGCAACCCTTGGCTGTATATTCGTCATGCAAGGTGCAGGGCTCAACCTCACCTCTCTGACAGTCTTAGCTGGCGTCGTCGGCATTGGTTTCGGCTTCGGCTTG
Source organism: Microcoleus sp. PH2017_09_SFU_O_A (assembly GCF_020738625.1). Lineage (NCBI taxonomy): Bacteria > Bacillati > Cyanobacteriota > Cyanophyceae > Oscillatoriales > Microcoleaceae > Microcoleus > Microcoleus sp. PH2017_09_SFU_O_A. The sequence goes on along the minus strand of NZ_JAEQCF010000045.1, from coordinate 5,501 downwards.
CAAAATCTCGCCAGCAACTTTATCAGCGGTCTGACCCTACTATTTGAGCAGCAAATTCGAGTCGGAGACTTTATTGAGATTGACCATTTATTAGGAACAGTTGAAAATATTTCCATCCGTTCCACAATTATCAAAACAATCGACGGACTATTTGTAATCATACCAAACATCAAGTTTGTCGAAACCAACATTATTAACTGGAGTTATAGAGACCCCAGATGCCGCGTCCACATCCCCGTCGGCGTTGCCTATGGAACTGACCCAGTATTAGTTACAGAAGCACTGTTAGTCGCTGCGAGACTGGAATCGAATATCTTATCACATCCTTCTCCGAAAGTTTGGTTTCGCGGGTTTGGAGATAACGCTTTAGATTTTGAACTTTTAATTTGGATTGACCAGCCACAGAAAAGCGATGAAATTAAAAGTGCGGTCAACTTTTTAATAGATTATGAATTGCGCCACCGCAATATCGAAATCCCATTTCCCCAGCGGGATTTGTGGCTGCGGAACCCGCAAGAGTTAACCAAACATTTTCACAATAATCACAAAGACGATAATTCAAACGGTCAAGTTTACCCCCAGAATGCCAAACATTCAGCCGAACTCAAATCTAATTCCACCGTTTCCGAGCCTAAAAAGCAAGGGGTTAAATCCCCTAATAATTGGACGCTACGAGATTTGTTGCGGCGAGTAACTTATTTTGAACAGTGTACAGATGTAGAACTGCGGCAGTTAATTGAATACGGCTACCGACAACTTTTTCCAACAGGACAGATTGTCTGCAATGAAAATGACCCTGGCGATTCTTTTTATATTATTCTTTCTGGTTCTGTAGAAGTTCTTTCTCAAAAAGCCGATCAGTATATTGCGACGCTTCACGAGGGCGAGTTTTTTGGGGAAATCTCTTTGCTGTTGGGAACTCCGAGAACGGCGACTGTTAAAACTAGCGAAGATGCAATTTTGTTTGTGGTGGAACGCCACGACTTGCAAAAACTTTTAACAGAACAACCGAATTTGGCGGATCAGATTGCTCAAAAATTGTCCGAACGCCAGCAAGCTTTGAGAGATTTGGGATTGTTAGAGGGCGACTCTCTGGAACAAACTCCTTTTATTAAAATCCGGAAGCGAATTCAAGTTCTTTTTGGAATTTGACATTCAGAACTCATTGGGAATTGGGAATTGGGAATTGGGAATTGGGAATTGGGAATTGGGAATTGGGAATTGGGAATTGGGAATGAATTAGAAGTTATTTGTTATTTGTTATTGATAGCCCGCAACAAATAACCAATAACAAATAACCCATAACCAATAACCATAACTTCTTCACTAACTTCTAATTTTCAATTCCTCCTGTGCTTCCCGCCGCAGTCTAGCAGCAATTCTAAACAGTTCTTGACCTGTGTGCAAATGGCGATCGTCATAATTGAGGGTAAATAAATGCAATTCTTCTATGCCATCTCCCACTTGATTGATGCAGTAGTAAAGATGGGCCGCAACTCCGGCTACATTAGATGGATTGGGCATCACCCTCAGAAAGTCATTAGCTTTTGAAAGAAAATCGCGACAGGTTTCGATATAAGCTTGAAACTTTTCGATCAGTTCATCATCGAACGGATCTGCTGACAATTCGTTTATTTCCTTTTTCAGCGGCTTCAAGATGTTGTTGAGTATTCGATTGACTGGTTTGTATACTTTAATCAGCCACTGTTCCATGTGTTCGTCGGCGTCCCGCGCTGCTTGTTGTCGCTGGCGGGTAACGTTTGGCGCGTAGGGTGATTGCTCTTCGCTGGGCTGGGAGATTTGGCGATCGTAAGATTGTCTTTGCTGGGCATCTCCTAATATTTCATAGGCTGCATTGAGGCGGACAATCTCTTCGTGACCGGCTGTCGCACTCTGGCTGTCTGGATGAAATATTTTGACTAAACGGCGGTATGCTTGTTTAATCTCGGCTTGGGTTGCGGTTGGGCTAATTTTTAGGGTTTTGTAGTGATTGGTAACAGAAGACACGCTATTATTTCCTTGAAATCTGGATAATCTGCGAAAAAGTGCTTGACAAAAATATCATTATTTGCTAATATACCAAGTATTTATACGATATAAATGCCAGCAATTTCAGGTAAAAAACATCTGCTTTTAGAGTATCATAAATATATTAAAAAAGAATCTTAAAAAAAACATTCATACTTTTGAAATGGCAAGCGGATTAACATTGGCGACTTACTACAGCAGAAGTCAGCAGGCTTGAGTTAAATATGTCGCAAGCCCAAAATTCATCTTAGTAAAGGAATCTCAAGAAGCGGAATGGGATTCAATTTAAGCTGATACTAATGGCAGCATAAATAGAGCTATAAAAGTAATTCCTGACTTCATGAAGGGAATAGAGGGATTGCAGTTTATTCCTGTATTTTTAGGAATGTGCACTAAAATTACCAACGTAGATGTCTAACATTGACTACTTTTGGGTAGCCTTGTCTGGGTTTTTACGAGCGGTTTGTACAATGCGAGAATATCGTAACCGTCAGGGCGATTGCTCGATCGCGATCGACAATAGACTTGAATTGCAAAAATCGGAAAACACCCTGAAATTATCTGCGTTGCATCGTCGGTTGCATCTGTCTGACATCTGCGCTTGAAGGATCGATCGAAGACTTATGCAATCTTGTCTAATAATCTATCGCAATTTTTTCATCTCAAAAGCCAAGCAGGGCGTACATTCTACGCCCTGCCCTCAGTTTCTGCAACTCGCGCCGGAGGCTAGTTTAGTTGACAGCCACCGCCAGATTCAGTTCTGGATCCTGGAACAAGGGAGTGCTGAGATAGCGCTCGCCGAAGCTAGGCTGAATCATCACAATCAATTTACCTGCATTTTCAGGACGCTTGCCGACTTTCAAAGCTGCACACAGTGCCGCACCGCTGGAAATACCGGACAAAAGTCCTTCTTCTCTGGCTAAGCGACGCCCGTAGGCGATCGCCTCGTCATCGGTAACAATGATCACTTCGTCGATCGCATTTACATTCAGCACAGGCGGCACAAAACCTGCACCGATACCTTGAATTTTATGAGGCCCGGGCTTTCCGCCCGACAGTACCTGACTGTTTGCTGGTTCAACGGCGATCGCCTTAAACTCGGGTTTCCGGGACTTAATCACCTCTGCAACACCAGTAATCGTGCCGCCAGTGCCGACTCCAGAAATCAGGAAATCCACCTCGCCGTCGGTATCTGCCCAAATTTCCTCAGCCGTTGTCGAACGGTGAATGTCCGGGTTGGCTGGATTCCGAAACTGCTGCAACATATACGCATTCGGAGTTTTGTCTACAATCTCTTGAGCGCGCCGAATGCAGCCACTCATGCCTTCAATGCCGGGAGTCAATTCTAGTTGAGCTCCGTAAGCTCGTAACATCGATCGACGTTCCGTGCTCATCGTATCCGGCATGGTCAAAATCAACTGGTAGCCCTTTGCGGCCGCCACCATTGCTAGAGCAATTCCGGTATTGCCAGATGTCGGTTCTACTAAAACCGTTTTCCCGGGAGTAATCAGCCCTTCTGCCTCGGCTTGATTCACCATATTGACACCAATCCGGTCTTTTACTGATGCTGCCGGATTCATGCCTTCGAGTTTGACTACAATCCGAGCCAAGCAGCCTTCGGCTTGGGGAATGCGGTTGAGTTGCACCAGGGGTGTGTGCCCCACCAATTCTGTAATGTCGCCAGCAATACGCATAATCTTTGTCTGCTTGTTGTTGAAAGTAAATGTTAATTCCTAGTTGGCAATATTAAGCTATTGCGTATTGAGATTTAACTTTTAGGGCTGGCTCTCTCGCCTACCGCACTGATTGTTTGAAAAATACAGGATTTTGAAAATTAGACGCGCACCGGCTTAACCTAGATGTAATACATAATATTGAGCTGCCGTCTGCCATTGCGTTTTTCGCACAGATCTTGTAGCGTATATTTTTGCAACACCGAGTTGGCGATCGATCGCGCTTCTTGCCAAACTTCCCAAATCACAGCACTTTCTACAGTTTGAGCAGGCGAGTCTTTTTCAGAGCGATCGAAGTCTGAGCCTTCGAGACAGTTGATAATTTCGAGCAGTGTAATTTTCCACGGTTCCCGCGCCAAGATATAACCACCCTTAGCTCCTCGCTGGCTGCGAATCAGCCCGCAGCGTCTCATGGTAGCGAGCAACTGTTCTAAATATCGATCGGGAATATTTTGCTGAGCAGCTATCTGGCGAATTTGCAGGGGTTCGCCCTCATCGTAGCAATCGGCCAGCTCCAGCAAAGCTAAGATTGCGTATTCGCTTTTACAGGAGAGTTCTACCATAGTTGCACTTGAAAGTACCAGAATTCTCAACTCCGAAGTCAGATTTTAGAATCATTCTCAATTTTGAGTTCCAAATTCTCACTCCTCACCTTTGATTATACTCCGGTTCTCCACTAGAGTTTACTGACTTCCATCAATTCCTTGCAAAAAAGGCTCGCAGGGCGATCGTATGTATCGCTCATTAATCCACAGTCTTATCCTCGTGGTGGCTTCCGTCAAGCACTCTCATCTACAGTATAAAAGTCAAGTAATGATGGAACATCAAAGCAGGGAAGTTCAACTTGCAAATACTTATCTCCACATAGATTCTCTGGTTTACCATCTCTATACATAATAAGAGCTTGAGCCTGCGCCCACATCGCCACTTCTTTTCGTTCCATGTCATTGAGTCTAGAGGCAATTGTTTGCAAAGCTTTCAAAGTCAGCGCTTGATCGAGTACCCCCGAAATCATTGTCATTTCATAACAATGTTCCATATATTCGTAGGGAATCTGCTCGTATGGGGGGGGCGGAGCGACACGCTTCAAATGCTGGTAGATCTCGGTTCTGCGATCGAAATCCACCAATTCCTCAATCAAAGGCAATATCGGCACTAAGACGGCGGGTGGAGGAATTTTTCTGTGATACTTACGGGAATTTGGTGAAAAATAGGCAATCCGAAGAGTTATTCCCCACTCTCTCATCGCTCTTTCGGCTTCAGGACAGAAAAAATGAAACCTGACCCATTTCTCTAAATCAAGTACCACATTCCGTCCCATCTGCTGTGCCAGCAGCGGTAAAGCCTTGGTCACTATCTGCCGTACAAGCTCGCCTCGCTCCCCATGTGTGCCTGTCCAATCCCTCATACGATAGCGAGTCTCATGCTCAATAAAAGCCTGGGTATAAATTGACTCCCAGATAGATGGTTGCTCTAATAGAGCATTTGGCAATCCTAACAGCGGTAGGAAAGGAGCAGCCCACGGTAAAGTGGGTAAAGACAAAGCTTCCAAATACTCCGAGCTTTCAGTGTCTTTCCAAGAAAAATCAAGTTCCAAACAGTTTAGTTTTGTCATAAATGATCGTGTCTATCAAGGCTTAGAACGTAACTCTAACCCCAGAAGCCTTGCAATTATTTCTAATGTAACCAGAGCAGCTCCTGCTACCCCTGCTCCTACCCATAAAACACTGTATTAAGCTG
>NZ_JAEQCF010000165.1:0-3916 GCF_020738625.1 Microcoleus sp. PH2017_09_SFU_O_A | reverse complement strand
CTATTACATGACATGGGAGGCTTCCAGTCCCTCCCCTTTCGCTTTCACTTCGAGCGGATTGACCCGCCTTGGCTGAACTACGCAGCTCTCTATCCCATTGCCAAAGGCATTTGGGATTGCTTTTCTGAGGATGTTGTAAGAACCGTTAACATCGGAGTTAATTAATTGACCGACTGATGTTCTGTATAATCCTCTTTTGATTCGCCTGCCACTAAATACGACATCCAAAGCGCTAGTATGCCCGTACACAGGAATTGGATCTAGATTCAAGAAATTAAAGTCGGCGACCCCCTCACGAGAGCCGCCGCTCTCCAAAACCGTGCGTGAAAATTTCTCTTCACACGGCTCCTCAATGACTCGGTGATTGTCACTCATACCGCGTTACCAACATATCCTCTTTCCAGAACCATTCTGTACGTGAAGGTGGCTTAGGTTTAACACTTTTACAGCTAGATTTTGTACCCCGACTGCCATCTGTAGCAGTCTTTATATCGTGGCAATGCCTGTGAAGTAAGTCCCAGTTGTCATAAGAATCCTTTCCACCTTTCGATTTAGGAATTCTGTGGTCAACTTCCATGACATCTTCGTCTCGAAAATGTAATCCGCAGTGAGAACATTTACCCTTTTGAATCTTAAGAAGTGTTGTCACTCTTTTGGGACTTTCAGGGTGTTTTCCCATTCTTATACTCCAATACACCAGGTTTCCGTCGTATGGTGACGATTCGCCTTTAACTTTGGCATGGTCTATGATTTTTATTTGACCATGTTTACGTAACCGGAGAGGGTTAGTCCCTTCTTCCCTGATTGCGAATACCCAGTGATCATTGCCTATGGTTTGCCAGTATTTATTTGACACCCATGTTTTCGATTTGTGATGGCGATGATTTGCCCAAGCTCTGAGTTTTTGATACACCAGTGAGTCTAATTTATAGAAGACTTTGCTACTTGGAACCGTTCGGTAATAATTAGCCCACCCTATAATTAGAGGATTTAACCTCTTAATTAAATCTGATTGAGATTTGGCTTTGTGGATGTCTATTATTCTTGCGATTTCTTTGAGGTGTATCTTAACTTTTGTCGGGCTTGGGGTGATGATTGTGCTGAAACCCAGTAGTTCACCTTGGGGATTTTTCCCGCTAGTATATTTGCCAGATGGATATTGCCTGACTTTGAATCCCAGGAAATCAAATCCTGGAGACTGTCCATCATGGCTGCTCATTGTGTGAGCTATCCTTGTTTTACTGAATTTTAGCTCCAAACCCATGCCTTTTAGCCATTCAGAGATTATCTCTTTACACTTTTGAACAACGGTTAAATCTTCGTGGAGAATTACGAAGTCATCGGCGTATCTTATTAAGGATATGCTTTTACATTTTTGTTGCCAGCTTACTTGCCCTTTTCCTGTTGACTTTTTGATGTCCAAGGTTTTGGCAAATTCCTTAATTCGATGTTCCATCCCGTGGAGAGCTATATTAGCCAGTAGTGGAGAAATAACTCCACCCTGTGGCGTACCCTCAAGTGTTGGAAACAACTGCTGTCCGTCCATCACCCCCGCTCTGAGCCATGCCTTGATTTGGCGGCGCAAAAGCGGGAATGTATTTAATTTTTTAAGCAGTGCTTCATGGTCGATTTTGTCGAAGCATTTGGCGATGTCCGCATCTAGCACATATTTTTGCTTATACCTAATCGCATTAAATATTGCCCCGATAGCATCTTGGCACGAGCGTCCAGGTCTGAACCCATATTGGTTCGGTTCAAATCGCGCTTCCCATTCTGGTTCTAATGCCAGTTTAACAAGCGCCTGCAATGCCCGGTCTTTCATTGTTGGGATTCCTAAAGGTCGCTTCTCTTCTGTACCAGGCTTGGGAATCCATACTCGCCTGGTTGGGCTGACCTTTGAACTCAGGTTTATATTACCTATTAGGTCAAGGCGTTGCTTTGGGGTTAGTGATTTGACACCATCCACACCTGCCGTCTTTTTTCCTTTGTTATCCTGAGTAACCCTACGAACCGCTAAGCATTTTGCAGCCCAGGACTTCATCAACAACTTTTGGAGTCTGCGAAGCGCCTTAATATCACCACGATTGGCGGCTTGATAGATTCTTTTCTGCAACTTGAACACAACTCTTTCCAGCTTTCGCCAAGGAGTCTTGTTCCATTCATACATCGGTTTTACCGTGCTCATGACTTTTATATTGCTACTGGAGGCTCTATCTTCCGAGACACCGTGGGTCTGTCTGCATATCTCCCTCGTTACAGGGGAGCTTTCGCTTTTGACCCAATCTCTCCTTGCCGTTGCATCCGGTTAGCACCTACTCTGAAAATCGACTTTTCCAGAGAGCAAACGGTAGGTTATTTCGTTCCTGTTCGTCTTTGTTTAGAGCTTTTAGGGTGGTACTTTCCACCGGGTTTATTACAGAGTGCTTGGTTGGTCAAACAAACAATTGCCAACCCTGTGGTAAATTGAAGGTAGAATCCCTTTATTACCAATCCTTGCCCTTTTGGGACTCCCAGCGTATCAACCTGTTTCGCTGGTTATCTCTCACGATGGTTCGGATGTACCTTTGCTTTTGCTACCCATAAACTCCTGCTCAACGGGATTCTAGAATAGGTTTTCCAGTTACCGCTTTTTCACCCCGCTTTACGGATTGATGGCTAATCGCTACCGTAGGGGTGATGCTTTCACCGCAGCACCAGCGGGATGGGACTTGAACAGTGTTCTCACCCACAAGACGAACAAGTTGTCATCTAACAAGGGATTAAAGTGCGAACTCAATCCATATTGGATTACCTTATTAGAGCCTGAATTCTCCCCATTTCTGGGTTTCTTCAGAACGAAACGCACATTCGACTTAGACGTGTAAGATTCTTCTTGAACAATCACCTTAATTCCCACCAATCGAGCCTTGTATTCCAACATCTCAATTAATCGAGCGTGAGGAATGCTGACAAAGTTTTGATTAGTTCGTTTTCCCAGGTTAATTTCAGTTTTCCACTGTGCATTTTTGCCAATTACTAGCGTCCCAATTTGATTTGCCGTCAGAAGTTCGACTATTAATCGACTTGTGTGATGCAAGTAATTATCGACTTTTTGGTTGCGACAGCGGGTTAAGCGTTGAAGCCGGGGTGAGGTTTTGCGCTCCCCTTTTAGTTGGGATTGCAACTGCGAAGAACGTTTGTTGTAGAACTGGTTAATCGATTTGAGTGGTCGCCCGTTAATCAAAAGAGGGATAAATCCCGGTTGATTTGAAGTTAGCGCCGCTAAATTGTCCAGTCCCAAATCAATACTAGCTACGAAGTTGTTACTGCTAGCGGTGGACTCCGGTTCATCGTAAATTACCTCAATTACATAAGCATCGCATTTGGGAACCAATCTAACTTGACAAATTCGTTCGGGATTTACTTTGGTTTTGATTAAAATCTCAGTACCTGACAGTTTAATAATTCCATTTTTCAACTGCCTGCTGCTTATTGCTTGAATCGTATAAACCAGGATATTTCGACCTTTGACTTTATCTTTGTACTTAGGTAGTTTTGGACGACCCGTAAATTTAGAGGCATCTTTTTTGTAAGCTTTGAGAGCTTCAAAAAACGATTTCCAGTTTTTGTCTAACAACATCAAGATTTGCTGGCTAACCTTGGCAGGCATTGCCTTGTAAGCTGCGTGAGATTTCATCAAGCGATTCATTTCGTTGTAATTGACATAGCCCCATCCATAAATGAAACTTTGACGAAGGACATAATTGGCAGCATTGTAGAGATTCTTCGATTTAAAAGCTAGTTCGTCAATTTGGACGAAACGGCGTTCTTTCGATTTAATGATGTGACGTTCTGTTAGCTGCATTCTCAACCTCCTGACCACATAATACCATGCTTGATTACTTATGCTTACAAACTGAATGAAGTTTTACAATAC